>DKMV01000369.1 GCA_002469605.1 Leclercia sp. UBA7405 | reverse complement strand
ATAAACAGCAGCGGGATCAGCACCGCGATCAGCGAAAAGGTAAGGGAGATAATGGTAAAGCCAATCTCACCCGCGCCTTTCAGCGCCGCGGCCAGCGGTTTCTCCCCTTTTTCGATATAGCGCGAGATGTTCTCGATAACCACAATGGCGTCATCCACAACGAACCCGGTGGCGATGGTGAGCGCCATCAGCGTCAGGTTGTTAATGGAGAAATCGAGGAACACCATTACCGCAAAGGTGCCCACCAGCGACAGGGGCACCGCCACGGCGGGGATAATGGTCGCCGGCACGTTGCGCAGGAACAGATAGATAATCATCACCACCAGGGCGATGGCCAGCATCAGCTCAAACTGGGTATCGCTGACCGAGGCGCGGATATTATTGGTGCGATCGGAGAGCACTTTCACATTCACCGATTTCGGCAGGCTCTCGATAAGCGTCGGCAGCATGGCGCGGATGCTGTCGGCGGTATCGATGATATTCGCTCCCGGCTGGCGCTGAACGTTCATCACGATGGCCTGCTCTTTGTTGGCCCAGGCGCCCAGCCAGCTATTTTCTGCCCCCTGCTCAACGGTGGCTACATCCCCTAAGCGGATCGGCGCGCCGTTCTGGTAGGCGACAATCAGCTGCCGGTATTCATCGGCAGACTGCATCTGGTCGTTTGCCGAGAGGGTCACCGCCCGCGTCGGGCCATCCAGCGAGCCTTTCGCCGAGTTGACGTTGGCGCTGCTGATGGCGGTGCGGATGGTCTCGCTGGTCAGCCCCAGCGCGGCAATGGCCTGGGCGTTCAGCTTGACGCGCACGGCTGGACGCTGGCCGCCGGAGAGGGTCACCAGCCCGACGCCGGTCACCTGGGAAATTTTCTGCGCCACGCGGGTTTCGACCATATCCTCAACCTGGGTCATCGGCATGGCGGAGGAGGTGACGGCGAGGGTCATGATCGGCGGATCCGCCGGGTTTACCTTGCTGTAGACCGGCGGGTTCGGCAGGTCGGAGGGCAGCAGGTTGGTGGCGGCGTTAATGGCGGCCTGCACCTCCTGCTCGGCCACATCCAGCGGCAGGGTAAGCTGGAACTGGAGCGTCACCACCGAGGCGCCGCCGGCGCTCTGGGAGGACATCTGCTTCAGCCCCGACATCTGACCAAACTGGCGCTCCAGCGGGGCGGTAATGGCGGAGGTCACCACGTCCGGGCTGGCGCCGGGGTAGAGGGTGATCACCTGGATGGTGGGGTAATCCACCTCCGGCAGGGCGGAGACCGGCAGAAAACGGTAGCCGATGATCCCCGCGAGTAAAATCGCCACCATTAACAGGGTGGTGGCGACCGGGCGCAGAATAAACAGGCGTGACGGCCCGCCCGTGGCGCTGGGTGGCATCACCTGCATCAGGCGTTCTCTCTCTGTTTCGCGTGTTCGGCAGGTTTAGCCGGGGTGGCGCTGTCGCTGTGCGCTTCCACTACTTCCACTTTTGCCCCTTCGGTCAGGCGGTCGATGCCGTCGGTAACTACCCGGTCCCCCGCAGAGAGCCCGGCGCTGATCACCACGGTCTGGCTATCCTGAATACCGGTTTTCACCAGGTGCTTGCTTACCTTGTTATCGCTGTTGAGCACCCAGACAAAGTTGCCTTCGTTGCCCATTTGCAGCGCGGCGGTAGGGATCACCACGGCGTTCTCCTCGGTGGAGACCAGCATGCGGGCGTTAACGAACTGGTTCGGGAAGAGAATGTCATCCTGGTTGGTGAAGCGCGCCTTCAGCTTGATGGTGCCGGTCGTGGTGTCGATCTGGTTATCCAGACTCAGCAGGGTACCTTCGCTCAGCTTCTGCTTGTTGGTGCGATCCCAGGCTTCCACCACCAGCGGCTGGCCCGCTTTTTGCGCCTGCACCACGGTGGCGATATCGCTCTCCGGCAGAGTGAAGATTAAATCGATAGGGTGAGTCTGGGTGATCACCACGATGCCAGCGGTGTCGCCGCTGGAGATCTGGTTGCCGATATCGGCCTGCTTTAAGCCGACGCGCCCGTCCACCGGGGCGGTGATACGGCTCCAGTCGAGCTGCAGCTGGGCGCTGGCTACTGCGGCCTCATCGGCCTTGATAGTCCCCTGGCTTTCGCTTACCAGCGCCTGTTGGGCGTCGAGTTCCTGGCGGGAGATGAGGTTGGTTTTCACCAGCTGGCTGTAGCGCGCCAGATCGCGTCGGGCGTTGGCCAGCGTGGCTTTGTCTTTTGCGAGCTGCCCCTGGGCCTGGGCAAGGGCGATTTTAAACTGGCTGGGGTCGATCTCCGCCAGCAGATCGCCAGCCTTCACCTGCTGCCCCTCCTGGAAGTGGATCGCCATCAGTTGCCCATCCACGCGGCTGCGCACCGTCACGGTGTTGGCGGCGGTAATGGTGCCAAGCCCTGAAAGGTAACGGGGAACGGATTTATTGACGGCGGTGGCAGCCTGCACCGGTGCCAGCGGGCCGCTGCGCATACCTTTACGACCGCCGCTGGCCGGGCGCTGTTGGCTGGTGGCGCCAGCAGGCGCAGCGGATTGATTGTGCCAGTACCACGCGGCGGCAAGGACCACCACAATAAGGCCTGCGGCGATTGCCCAGCGGGATTTATTACTGCCTTTCATCGTTATACGTTCTCGTCCTGAAACATTTCGGGAAATGATACTAGTTTAGACAGGGCAGGGAGCAGAAAAATGGAGGAAATAAGGAAGACTGTGGAGAATTGTCTGAATAAGGGCGGTTAAAGCATCAATCCAACAGCAACTTGTGGGTCACGTAAGCCTGCGGTATTGCAGCGATGCCCTTGTCCGGCACTAATCGCCGAAGCGTTTCCGTAAGGCCGGGGCGAGGCGCAGG
>DKMV01000329.1 GCA_002469605.1 Leclercia sp. UBA7405 | reverse complement strand
CAACTGAGCTATTCCCGCAATCATCAAGTCATTGGCTAATCACTTGATTTTGCTATCGACTGGCTGGCTGTGCCGCCGTTCGATGCGTTGCATTCTACTTATATGACGGTTTGAGTCAACGTTAATTTTCACCACAATTGTTCGTTTGCTGAAAATTAAGCCGAAACGATCACTGTTCAAGCAAATCGCCGCGCGCGGCGTTCAAATACTGGAGCATAGACCATAACGTTAGCACCGCGGCGACCCACAGCAGGGTGATGCCCGCCCATTCAACAATCGCATTTGGACGCCACAGCATCCACACCAGAGAGGTCATCTGCGCGGTGGTTTTAACCTTACCAATCCAGGAGACGGCCACGCTGCTGCGCTTGCCCATCTCCGCCATCCACTCACGCAGGGCCGAGATGATAATTTCACGGGCAATCATGGTGGCCGCAGGCAACGTCACCCACCAGCTGTGATAATGCTCTGCCACCAGCACCATGGCGATGGCCACCATTACTTTATCGGCAACCGGATCGAGAAAGGCGCCGAAACGGGTGCTCTGGTTCCAGCGACGTGCCAGATAGCCGTCAAACCAGTCGGTGACGGCCGCTACCAGGAAGATGAGTGCACATGCGAATGGCGCCCAGATCACGGGCAGATAGAACGCCACTACAAAGAACGGGATCAGAACAACACGAAAGAGCGTAAGCAACGTAGGGATATTTAATCGCATAGTGACGGTAACTGTTTGTTGTCAGTAATTATTAGCCCTATGTTGCTACAGAGCCCTCAATGTTTCAACGAGTAGTAGATCTTTTCTGCCAGCCCCTGCGAAATACCCGGCACTTTTGCAATTTCATCCACGCTGGCATTGAGTAAACCTTGCAAACCGCCCATATATTTCAGCAACATCTGGCGACGTTTTGGCCCAACGCCTTCAATCGTCTCCAGGGTACTGGTGTTTTTCACTTTTGCCCGTTTTTTGCGATGGCCGCTGATCGCGTGATCGTGCGACTCATCGCGGATGTGCTGAATAACGTGCAGCGCGGGAGAATCCGGCGGCAGGTTAAAGCCCTCCCCTTCCGGCTCAAAGAACAGCGTCTCCAGCCCGGCCTTACGATCGGTGCCTTTCGCCACGCCAAGCAATAAGGGGTGATGCTTATCCCAGGTAACGTCCAGCTCCGCAAATACCGCCTTCGCCTGCCCGAGCTGCCCTTTGCCGCCATCTATCAGGATCACATCCGGGATTTTGTTCTCTTCTATCGCCTTACCATAGCGGCGACGCAGCACCTGGTTCATGGCCGCATAATCATCGCCCGGCGTGATGCCGGTAATATTATAGCGGCGATACTCGGCGCGCAGCGGGCCGTTAGCATCAAATACCACGCAGGAGGCCACGGTCTGCTCCCCCATAGTGTGGCTGATGTCGAAACACTCCATCCGCTTCACTTCCGGCAGCTTCAATAGCGTCGCCAGCGCTTTCAGGCGCTGATGAATAGTAGACTGCTGAGAGAGTTTGGTGGTGAGCGCCGTCGCCGCGTTGGTGCGCGCCAGCTTAAGATAGCGCGCGCGATCGCCGCGCGGGCGCGTCTGCACGTTGACGCGGCGTCCGGCCAGTTCAGAGAGCGAGTCGGCCAGCAGGGTTTTGTCGCAGAGGTTGAAATCGAGCAGGATCTCCGACGGCAGGGTGCGCATCTGGCTCCCTTGCAGGTAAAACTGCCCGACAAAGGTTTCGACCACTTCGCCCAGTTCGGTACCGCCCGGCACTTTCGGGAAATAGCTGCGGCTGCCCAGCACTTTACCCTGACGGATAAAGAGAACATGCACGCAGGCCAGACCCGCATCGAATGAGACGCCGATAACGTCCAGATCGTCACCGTTATTGGAGACGAACTGTTTCTCCGTCACCCTTCTCACCGCCTGGATCTGATCGCGAATACGCCCGGCCTCTTCAAAGGCCAGCGCCTGGCTGGCTTTTTCCATCCGCGCAATCAGCTGCGTCAGCACCTGATCATCTTTACCGGCAAGGAACAGGCGCACGTACTCCACCTGTTGGGCGTACTCCTCTTCGCTCACCAGCCCTTCCACGCAGGGCCCCAGGCAGCGGCCAATCTGGTACTGCAGGCAGGGGCGAGTGCGGTTGCGGTACACGCTGTTTTCACACTGGCGAATGGGGAAGATCTTTTGCAGCAGAGCTAAGGTTTCCCGCACCGCATAGCCGTTCGGGAAGGGACCAAAATACTCCCCTTTTGCGTGCTTTGCCCCACGGTGCGTTGCGAGTCGCGGATGGGTATCGCTGCTCAGGAAGATAAAGGGGTACGATTTGTCGTCGCGCAGCAGAACGTTATAGCGGGGCTGATAGAGCTTAATATAGTTGTGTTCAAGCAGCAGCGCTTCCGTCTCGGTATGGGTGACGGTAACGTCAATCTGGTTGATCTGGGCGACAAGGGCTTCCGTTTTACGGGACGCAAGATTACTGCGGAAGTAGCTGGAAAGGCGCTTTTTCAGGTCTTTCGCTTTTCCGACATAGATAACCGTACCGCCAGCGTCATACATCCGGTAGACGCCTGGCTGGCTGGTTACGGTTTTCAGGAAAGCACTGGAATCAAACACATCACTCACTGATTAATTAGGGTCTCTGCGTTACACAGACCATGACGGATGGCCAGGTGAGTGAGTTCAACATCCCCGTGAATGTTCAGTTTACTAAACATACGGTAGCGGTAGCTGTTTACCGTTTTTGGACTGAGATTGAGCTGTTCAGAAATCTCATTCACCTTTTGGCCTTTGGTAATCATCAGCATAATCTGCAATTCGCGCTCAGACAAACTGGCAAAGGGTGATTCGGTCTTTTCTGGCTCAATCTGGCTTAGGGCCATCTGCTGGGCAATATCAGAAGCGATATAGCGCTGCCCGGCATGAACGGAACGGATAGCGTTGACCACCTCCTGTGGCGCTGCGCCCTTGCTGAGATAGCCAGCGGCGCCAGCCTGCATGACTTTGGCCGGGAGAGGGTTCTCCGTGTGTACCGTCAGCATAATCACTTTGGTATCGACATAAGCACGGGCAATTTTCCGGGTTGCTTCCAGCCCACCAATACCGGGCATATTCATGTCCATCCGGACCACATCGGCGGTATTGGTTCGACACCATTTTACGGCATCTTCACCGCAGCAGGCCTCGCCGGCAACTTTAATGCCTTTAATATCTTCAAGAATGCGTCGTATCCCTGCGCGCACCAGCTCGTGGTCATCAACAAGTAGAACGTTGATCAAAGGAAGTCTCCAGAATAGGGATAACGTCGTGGAATGCTTATTCCGTATATATTAACGTTTTTTCGCTCAGGATTAAAACGTTAAAAATGCTGATAAAGATTAACTCACCGCATTTTTGGAAATTAACTTGTACAGTAACTGGAAAGTAAAACCCTCCCTGACGAGCACCAGCGCGCTTTTTTTCGCACAATTTTTCAGAAACTTATCAGCCGTTACCGCGACTTTGCGGCCCTACAAATTAACTTTGTATTTTTGTAACAATAATTAACGATATTAAAACTGAAGTTGAACATTTAATTCCTCGTAAACAATTATTAAGTTTACAGATATTGATTTTTAAATTCCTTAGGCATTGCACTAAAAGTACAAAAAATAACCACTGCTTTTTTCTGGCTGGCTTGTGGTATACTCCGCCGCCTTAACATTGATCTACGCGCGCTCGCGCCGTTTTAGAATGAGGAAAATAAATGAGCACACCTGATTTCGCTACTGCGGAAAATAACCAGCAACTGGCACAGGAGGTCTCCTGCCTGAAATCCCTGCTGACGTTAATGCTTCAGGCTATGGGCCAGGCTGATGCGGGTCGGGTGATCCTTAAGATGGAAAAACAGATCGCGCAGATGGAAGATCAAACCCAGGCCGACGTATTCTCCTCTACTGTTAAGCAAATTAAACAAGCTTACCGCCAGTAAAAACAAAAACGGCTGAACGCATTGCATTCAGCCGTTTTATCGTCTGCCACGCAGAACGGAAGTGTCGTCAGATTATTCCCGTCGCCGCGGCGTAACAGGCGATTTGCGTTTTGTTCGGTGCGTTAAATTTCTTCTGCATATTCTTCTGATGGAAGTTCACCGTATTTTCAGAGATAGAGAGAATTATCGCTATTTCTGCGGAGGTTTTTCCCTCTGCCGTCCATTTCAAAATCTCTTTCTCGCGCTTGCTGAATTTCATTTCCGGCGCTTTTACCGTCTCATGCTCTAAACGCAACAGCGTGGTCAGCGCCATCTGCACCAGCATCTGTAGCCGCAGCTCAACCTCTTCGCTGGGGAAGCAGTTTCCCGATAGCATGGTGCTGGAAACGGAGAGGAAGCCAAGGGCATGATTCGGCAACATCAGGCACTGGGTAATCCCTTTGCGTAAGCCGTGGTCGCGCGCGCCGTCCCATAGCTGCTGGGCATCCGCAAACAGCTCGTCGTTCCACGGCAGATGTCCGTGGACAAAATTTTCGGGTTTAAGCACCGGATCGATAGCGAAGAAATTTTCCGCCCTGTATTGCGAGAGCCACTTTTGCGGATAGGTGGAGTGCAGGGATATTTTGGGCCGCGTAAAGGGCACGGGATGACGAACACAGAGCGCAAAATAATCGAATTCCAGTGCCTGAGTTTGTCGTTGAAGTTCGGGATATACCTCTTCGGCCGAAGTCATCTCTTTAAACCGAAGGTAGCAGTCCCGTCGCCATGTGAAAAAGTCTGAATCCCTCATACTAACTAAATGAAGCCCCTGTCAAAATAATCATTATTATGGATTTATTAAACTAACACATAAATCTTATTTATATGTGTAAAATATCGACCAGACCCGGAATTTCTACAATTTTTATGTGGTTAGTCGAAAGTATTTAGAATTAATCGATATAAATTTATAGTTGCGGCGGCAATTGTTTGCTCCAGATTATATTTCTGGAGCAAACAGGTGCGAAAATGCTACTGCATCAGGAATTTTTCCAGGAACTGACGGGTACGCGGTTGCTGAGGATTGGCAAAGAGCGTTTTTGCCGGTCCCTGCTCTACGATGCGCCCCTGATCCATAAAGATGGCTCTGTCTGCCACATCGCGGGCAAAGCTCATCTCATGGGTCACAATCACCATAGTGCGTTTCTCCTCCGCCAGCTGACGAATGGTATTCAGCACCTCCCCTACCAGTTCAGGATCGAGCGCAGAAGTGGGTTCATCAAACAGGATCACATCAGGGCGCATCGCCAGCGCGCGGGCAATAGCTACCCGCTGCTGCTGCCCGCCGGAGAGGCGGCGCGGATAGCTGCTCTCCTTACCCGATAATCCCACTTTCGCCAGCAGTTCGCGGGCGCGCTCGGTCGCCTCGGCTTTCGCTTCGCCTTTAACGATCGTCGGCCCTTCAATGATGTTTTCCAGCACCGTCCGGTGGGGAAACAGGTTGAAGCTCTGGAAGACAAAACCCACATGCTGGCGCAGGCGGCGGATTAACCCTTTTTGCTGGCTAAAGGCTTTACCGGTGTCGATGGTGATATCCCCCACCCGGATGGTTCCCCCTTCCGGGTGCTCCAGCAGGTTAATACTGCGCAGCAGCGTGGTTTTGCCGGAACCACTCGGCCCAATAATCGCCACCACTTCGCCCTGCTGTACTTCAAGATCAATTCCGTGAAGCACCGTCTGGCCGTGGAATTTTTTGACCAGGTTTTTAACCTCGATAGCACTCATTTCGGATCTCTCTCCTGACGGTTCAGCTGGTTTTCAAAATAGTTTTGCAGCGTGGAGAGCACCGTCGCCATCACCCAGTAGATGAGCGAGGCGGCCAGATACATAGTAAAGACCTCCAGCGTACGCGAGGTGATCAGCTGCGCCTGGCGGAACAGCTCCGGCACCTGGATGGTGGCGGCCAGCGAGGTGTCTTTTACGAGGCTGATAAAACTGTTGCTCAGCGGCGGCAGGGCCACGCGCGCGGCCTGGGGCAGGATCGCCCGGCGCAGCGTCTGCCACGGGGTCATACCGATACTGGCCGCGGCCTCCCACTGGCCTTTATCGATGGATGAGATGGCCGCCCGCAGGGTCTCTGCCGCATAGGCGGCGGTATTAAGCGACAGACCAATCATCGCCGCCGGAATGGGATCCAGCTCAATACCAAACTGCGGCAGGCCGTAATAGATCATAAAGAGCTGAGCAATCAGCGGGGTGCCGCGGAAAATGGAGATATAAAGCCGCGCCAGCCAGCGGACCGGCAGCAGCCCCGACATGCGCATCAAAGCCAGAATAAAGCCCAGCAGCAGGCCGAAGAACATACCGCCAATACTGAGTTGCAGCGTAAAGACCGCACCTTTCAGCAGGAAGGGCAATGAATCAATAACCAGTTGGATACTTTCTTGCATTAGAATTTCTACCTGCAATTAGACGTGAGGATGGTAGGCAAACAGCGCCGGCGCTCCGCCAGTGTGGACAAACAGAATCGGCCCTTCATCCTTAAAGCGTTTCTGGCTGATGCCGTCAATAAGCCCCGCCATCGCCTTGCCGGTATAGACCGGATCGAGCAGGATCCCCTCCAGGCGCGCCAGCAGCTTCACCGCCTCCATCCCCTCTTCGTTCGGCGTGCCGTAGCCAGGGGCAAAATAGTCATCCCAGAGCATAATCTCCGCGCTGGCGTTCACCTCCAGCTCCCGGGCCACCGCCTGCTGCAGATCGACCACTTTCGGCTTCTGGTCTGCAACGCTGCGTGACACGGTGACGCCAATCAGTTCCACTTCCGGCATGAGCTGTTCAAGGCCCACCGCCAGCCCCGCGTGGGTGCCCGCGCTGCCGGATGCCACCACCACCGAGGAGAGGCTTACCGCCCCTTCGCACTGCTGGGCGATTTCCAGCGCGCTCTCGACATACCCCAGCGCTCCCAGCGCGTTCGAGCCGCCGACCGGGATGACGTAGGGGCGAAAACCCTGGGCTTCAAGACGGGTAGCCAGCTCGCCAAGCTGCGCTGCGGGATCGGTCAGGGCGTCGCACATCTCAACCTGCACGTTAAAAAGATCGAGCAGCAGACGGTTACCGTTGCTGAGGTAGTTTTCCGCCCGGGTGCCGATGGGGTTTTCCAGCAGCGCCACGCAGTGCAGGCCCAGCTTTGCCGCCACCGCCGCGGTCTGGCGCACGTGGTTAGACTGTATGGCACCTGCGGTGATTAAGGTATCCGCCCCTTCGCGCAGGGCATCGGCCGCAAGAAACTCCAGCTTACGCAGCTTATTGCCGCCCATCGCCATTGGCGTGACGTCGTCGCGTTTGATCAGGATTTCTCGGCCCAGGTGATCCGACAGGCGCGGTAAATATTCCAGCGGCGTAGGCGCGCCGATAAATTCCAGACGCGGAAAGCGCGTTAAATTGTGTAATGACATGGATCCCCCTGGTCATCGTTATGGTTTGTTATTTTTTTATTATGCACGCAGAATTCCAGGAAATAAAAAAGGCGCTTGATCAAGCGCCTTTTTTTCGTGCAATGGCTTATTTAGTAACGTCTGCGCCGAACCACTTCTCGGACAGCGCCTTCAGGCTACCGTCTTTCTGCATATCGGCAATAGCGCCATCGATGGCTTTCACCAGGTCTTCGTTGTCTTTACGCACCGCAACACCGGATTCCTGACGAGAGAAAGCTTCACCGGCAACCGCCAGGGTATTGTTGGTTTTCTTCACCAGATCCAGCGCCGCCAGACGGTCAACGAGGATGGCGTCGATACGGCCTACGCGCAGATCCTGGTATTTAGTCGGGTCGTCATCATAGGTACGGATATCCACGCCCTGCACGTTCTTACGCAGCCACTCTTCGTAGTTGGTGCCCAGGCCCACGCCGACTTTTTTATCTTTCAGATCGGCGGCGGATTTAATGCTGCCTTCGTTACCTTTTTTCACCAGCGCCTGGATACCGGAGACGGTATAAGGGGTGGAGAAGTCATACTTCTTCTTACGCTCGTCAGAGATGGTAACCTGGTTAATCACCACGTCGATGCGCTTAGAGTCCAGCGAGGCCAGCATGCCGTCCCATTTGGTCGGCTTCAGGGAGGCTTTCACCCCCAGGTGTTTCGCCAGCTCTTCAGCAAACTCAACTTCAAAACCGGTCAGTTTGCCATCGTCGCCCTGGAAGCTGAACGGCGGATAAGTACCTTCGAGCCCGACCAGCAGCGTGCCGCGCTCTTTGACTTTATTTAACAGGCCTTCAGCAGCGAAGGTTTTGACGCTCATACCCGCGACCAGCGCAACGGCCATGACGCCCATCAGCGCCTGACGACCCAGAAGTGCTACTTTCATAAGTACCCCGATATAGTGAAATTTTGACTGTAGTGTAGGGTGTCCGGCCGTAAGGTCAAACACGACTGTGCTACATGTTATTCATTTTTAATATATATCAGAAGTTGTCTCGAGGAGGACTTTCTGCTGTGGTGCCACCGGCAATTGCGCCTTAAATTGTGCGTACTTGCGCAAGGCGATGCGGTAGTTATTGGTGCTGGTCAGGGGCAGCCACGGCTCGAGGTTCTCGTCCAGATAGCCGCTTTTGAGCAGGTCACGGGAGATGTTTTGCGTGGTGAGGTGCTGGCCAAGGCGGCGCAGGCGCACAACGTATTCGCGCACCGTACCGTGGCTCATCTCGGTCTGCTCAAACAGGAACTGCTTGAAGCCGATGATATCGAAAAAGTCGCTCTGCTCTTTGCAGTGCAGATCGCCACAAAAACGACACAGCGCCACCCACTCCTTTTGCTCTTCCAGCCATGCGGCTTCATCCAGCAGGGTATCGAGGCGGGAGATCGCAATTTTATTGACGATTTCACCGCGACGCACCAGCGTGATGCGGTCGAG
>DKMV01000330.1 GCA_002469605.1 Leclercia sp. UBA7405 | reverse complement strand
TAGCTCCAGATCTCCGCCACCACCCCGGCCATCGAGCCGGCGATGATCCAGCCCACGCGGGTGGTATTGGTATAAAGGGTGGTCGCGGCCCCCGCCTGACCAGGCATTAAATCCTGGAAATAGAGCATGCCGATCCCGGCGAGAATACCAATATAGATAGCGTTCAGCAGCTGGAGCCCCAGCAGCAGCGCCGGCGAGCTGGCAGTCAGCATCCCCACGTAAAAGAACAGCCCCGCCACGGCGGCAATGCGCATCAGGAAACGCTTCCCGAAGCGCTTCGCGTAGTAGCCAGCGATAAGCATGGTCGGGATCTCAAGCCCGGCCGCGGTGCCCATCATTACCCCCGCCAGTTTTTCAGACAGGTGCAGCTCGTTAATAATAAACAGCGGCATATTGATGATGTACAGGCTGTTGGTGCCCCACATAAAGGTGCAGATAACGAACAGCAGCAGCGTATCCCGGCGGTTGCGGCGGGGCGCTTCCAGGGTGCCGGTGGCGAGCTTTGGCTCTTTGCGCATAGAGGGCAGGAAGAACCACACTATCAGGCCACACACGATAAAGGCGATCCCGGCGCTGAGGTACATCGCCGTGAAGCCGAGGCCCATTGCCAGCGCGTAGGCCAGCGGCGGGCCAATCACCCAGGCCAGCGAGACCTGGGCACGCAGGATTGAACTGAACATCACCGCTTCACGCCCGGTTTTATCCGCATGTTCCCGGGCGAGGGCAAACATCTGCGGGTTAGCGGTGGAACCAAAGCTGCTTAAGAACACCCCGACAAACAGCAGCACGAAGTAGTTGCGGTTCCAGGCAAACAGCAGGCAGGCAAAGAGCCCCAGCAGGCAGCAGAAGACAATCAGGCTTTTGCGGTCGCCTTTTTTATCCGAGCGGCCCGCCAGAAACTGGCTGACTAAGATGCCGATAATAGCGCTGCCGGTAAAGAAGAAGCCGACCATCGCCGGGCGGGCGTGAACTTCGTTGGTAAGGAACAGGCTCAGCGTCGGTGTTTGTAACGCACCGGCGATACCGGTGAGGAAGGCGACAATCAAAAACGCCGATGACGTCAAATCAAAGGTTTTTGGCCTGGCGGCAGCGGGGGTCGTATGCATGTTTCTGTATCAGTGATATGAAGAGAGGCGGAGTTTACGCTGCTTGTCAGAAAATGAACAGATACCCACACTATTTACCCCACAAAAAATCAAAATGGCATTTCAGGTCGCCGCTGCGCTTGCTGAAGTTGCTGAACCGGAGCGGTAACCTCCCTGCTGAAAGCGCAGCGGCGACGCAAAAATGTGCTGTAACTCTAACTTCTGCAAGCTGAAATGACGCTTTTCTTGCAAGCGCTGATGGTTTCCGCAAGACTTCTTGAAACGTTTCAGCGCTAATTGGTTTACTTAACCGAAACGGATTGGCGCCTTTTTTCACATTTAAGCTGAAACGATTCAATTTCAGCAGGAGTGGAGAACCATGTTCCAGTTATCCGTTCAGGACATTCATCCCGGCGAGCAGGCCGGTAATAAAGAAGAGGCTATCCGTCAGATTGCCGCCGCGCTGGTGCAGGCAGGCAACGTGGCGGAGGGCTACGTAGATGGCATGCTGGCGCGCGAGCAGCAAACCTCAACCTTCCTCGGCAACGGTATCGCCATTCCCCACGGCACCACCGACACCCGCGATAAAGTGCTGAAAACCGGCGTGCAGGTTTATCAGTTCCCGCAGGGCGTCCTCTGGGGCGAAGGCCAGGTGGCCTACGTTGCCATCGGTATTGCCGCCAGCAGCGACGAGCACCTCGGGCTGCTGCGTCAGCTGACCCACGTGCTGAGCGACGACGCCGTGGCTGAACAGCTGAAAACCGCCACTACCGCCGAAGAGCTGCGCGCCCTGCTGATGGGTGAAAAGCAGAGCGAAGCGCTGAAACTTGATAACGAGACGTTGAGCCTGGACGTGGCGGCCACCGATCTGGTGACCCTGCAGGCGCTGAACGCCGCGCGCCTGAAAGAGGCGGGCGCGGTAGATACCGCTTTCGTAACCCGCGCAATCACTGATAAACCGCTGAACCTCGGGCAGGGCGTCTGGCTGAACGACAGCGCAGAAGGCAACCTGCGCAGCGCCATCGCTGTCAGCCGTGCGGCTACCCCATTTGATGCCCAGGGCGAGCGCGCCGCGCTGTTGCTGACTGTCGCCATGACCGACGAGCAGCCGGTGGCGGTGCTGAAGCGCCTGAGCGACCTGCTGCTGATCAATAAAGCTGAAAAACTGCTGAACGCCGACGCCGCGACCCTGCTGGCGCTGCTGAGCAGCGACGATGCGCCGACCGACGATCTGCTGAGCGCGGAGTACGTGGTGCGCAACGAACACGGCCTGCATGCCCGTCCGGGTACCATGCTGGTCAACACCATTAAGCAGTTCGAGAGCGACATCACCGTGACCAACCTCGACGGCAGCGGTAAGCCGGCTAACGGCCGCAGCCTGATGAAGGTCGTCGCGCTGGGCGTGAAGAAGGGCCATCGCCTGCGTTTCACCGCCCAGGGTGCGGATGCTGAACAGGCGCTGAAAGCGATTGGCGACGCCATCGCGGCGGGCCTGGGGGAGGGCGCATAATGAGCAGACGTGTTGCCACTATTACCCTCAATCCGGCCTACGATTTAGTGGGCTTCTGCCCGGAAATTGAGCGCGGCGAAGTTAACCTGGTGCGTACCACCGGCCTGCATGCTGCGGGCAAAGGGATCAACGTTGCCAAAGTGCTTAAAGATCTCGGCATCGATGTCACCGTCGGCGGCTTCCTTGGCAAAGATAACCAGGACGGCTTCCAGCAGCTGTTTAGCGAGCTGGGCATTGCTAACCGTTTCCAGGTGGTGCAGGGCCGTACCCGTATCAACGTCAAAATGACCGAGAAAGACGGTGCGGTGACCGACCTCAATTTCTCCGGCTTTGAAGTGACCCCCTCCGACTGGGAGCGCTTTGTTACCGACTCCCTGAGCTGGCTGGGCCAGTTCGATATGGTGTGCGTCAGCGGCAGCCTGCCGTCCGGCGTCAGTCCGGAAGCCTTCACCGACTGGATGACCCGCCTGCGCAGCCAGTGTCCGTGCATTATTTTCGACAGCAGCCGCGATGCGCTGGTGGCCGGTCTGAAAGCCGCGCCATGGCTGGTGAAACCTAATCGTCGCGAACTTGAAATCTGGGCCGGCCGTAAGCTGCCAGAATTAAAGGATGTGATTGAAGCGGCCCATGCGCTGCGTGAGCAGGGTATCGCGCACGTGGTGATCTCCCTCGGTGAAGAGGGCGCGCTGTGGGTTAACGCTTCTGGTGAATGGATTGCTAAACCACCGTCAGTGGAAGTGGTGAGCACCGTAGGCGCGGGAGACTCGATGGTTGGCGGGCTGATCTACGGCCTGCTGATGCGTGAATCCAGTGAACACACCTTACGCCTGGCTACCGCCGTTGCGGCCCTGGCCGTAAGTCAGAGTAATGTCGGCATTACCGATCGTACCCAGTTAGCCGCGATGATGGCGCGCGTTGACTTAAAACCTTTTAACTAACAGCAGGAGAGCATAATGAAAACGCTGCTGATTATCGACTCTGCTCTCGGACAGGCTCGCGCCTATATGGCGAAGACCTTGCTGGGCGCGGCGGCACAGAAAGCACATCTCGACATCCTGGATAACCCGAACGACGCCGAACTGGTCATCGTGCTGGGCGACAAAATTCCCGCCGACAGCGCGCTGAACGGCAAAAAAGTGTGGCTGGGCGATATCAATCGCGCGGTTGCTCACCCAGAACTCTTCCTGAGCGAAGCCAAGGATCACGCCTCGGTCTGGACTCTGCCTGCGGCAGCGGCTCCGGCGGCGGCAAGCACCGGGCCGAAACGCGTGGTGGCGATCACCGCCTGTCCGACCGGCGTGGCACACACTTTCATGGCGGCTGAAGCCATTGAAACCGAAGCTAAAAAACGCGGCTGGTGGGTAAAAGTAGAAACCCGCGGCTCCGTGGGTGCTGGCAATGCCATCACTGCGGAAGAGGTAGCGGAAGCGGATCTGGTGATCGTCGCGGCCGACATCGAAGTGGACCTGGCGAAATTTGCCGGTAAGCCGATGTACCGCACCTCCACCGGCCTGGCGCTGAAGAAAACCGCCCAGGAGTTTGATAAGGCGCTGGCCGAAGCTAAGCCTTTCCAGGCGGCGGGCCAGGCGCAGAGCGCCACCGAAGGTAAAAAAGAGTCTGCCGGTGCCTATCGCCACCTGCTGACCGGCGTCTCCTACATGCTGCCGATGGTGGTTGCAGGCGGCCTGAGCATTGCGCTGTCGTTTGCGTTCGGGATCACCGCATTTAAAGAGCCGGGCACGCTGGCTGCAGCGCTGATGCAGATCGGCGGCGGCAGCGCATTTGCGCTGATGGTGCCGGTACTGGCAGGCTTTATTGCGTTCTCTATCGCCGATCGTCCCGGCCTGACGCCTGGCCTGATTGGCGGCATGATTGCCACCAGCATTAATGCCGGTTTCCTGGGCGGTATTATCGCCGGCTTTATCGCCGGTTATGCGGCGAAGTTCCTGAGCAGCAAAGTGAAGCTTCCACAGAGTATGGAAGCCCTGAAGCCCATTCTCATAATTCCGCTGGTCGCAAGCCTGATCACCGGCCTGCTGATGATCTACGTTGTGGGTAAACCGGTTGCCGGTATCATGAGCGGCCTGACCAGCTGGCTGGCAAACATGGGCACCGCGAACGCCGTGCTGCTGGGCGCCATTCTTGGCGGTATGATGTGTACCGATATGGGCGGTCCGGTCAACAAAGTGGCCTACGCGTTTGGCGTCGGGCTGCTGAGTTCGCAAACCTATGCGCCAATGGCCGCAATTATGGCGGCGGGCATGGTGCCACCGCTGGCGATGGGTCTGGCGACGCTGGTTGCACGCCGCAAGTTCAATAAAGGGCAGCAGGAAGGCGGCAAAGCGGCGCTGGTGCTGGG
>DKMV01000380.1 GCA_002469605.1 Leclercia sp. UBA7405 | reverse complement strand
CATTTCAAGCGCGGTCAGTGCAGCTTCTGCACCTTTGTTACCGGCTTTGGTGCCAGCGCGTTCGATGGCTTGCTCAATACTTTCAGTGGTAAGCACGCCAAAAGCGACAGGAATTTCAGCATCCTGCGCCACGTGCGCCAGACCATTGCTTGCACCGCCCGCGACATATTCAAAGTGCGCAGTACCGCCACGAATAACCGTACCCAGCGCGATAACCGCATCATATTTGCCGGTCTTCGCCAGCGCGCCTGCTGCCAGCGGCAGTTCGTAAGCGCCCGGAACCCAGACAACGGTAATATTTTCGTCTTTCACCTGACCGATACGTTTCAGGGCGTCTACCGCACCGTCCAGCAGGCTGTCGTTGATGAAGTTGTTAAAACGCGCGATGGTGATGGCGACGCGAGCGTCCGGGGTAGCAACAGCGGCTTCAATAATGTTCATACTCTTCCTTTACGGGTTCATTTGGCCCCGCAGGGGGGCGGATTTTATCATAATAATTTGCGTACTGCTTCCCTATTTCAGAAAGCCTTACGCAGGCGTTAAGTGCAGGCAGAGATCCGGCCCGACCTGGCGGATCTCGCTGAATTTCAGCTGTGGTGCATCGGCCAGTTTCTCAAGCTCTGGCAGTACAAAGAGGCCACGCGCATCGCTACCTAACAGTTTAGGCGCAACATAGACAATCAACTCATCCACCAGCCCGGCCTGTAACAGGGCACCGGCAAGGGTTGGCCCCGCTTCCACCCACAGGCTGTTAATTTGCTGTTTGCCAAGCTGCATCATCAGCACCACCAGATCGAGATGGCCGTTATGCTCCGGCACCAGAATGCTGCGCACCCCTTGCGGCCAGTCACGGCTGTCTTCATGGGTGCGGGCAAACCAGGTTTCTCCCGGCTGCTGCACAATGCGGTGCTCGGGCGTCACGCGATTCTGGCGATCCAGCACAATGCGCAGCGGCTGACGCAGGCTCTCCTGCGGATAAAGCGACTGGATATCGGCGCTAAGTTCATCCCAGCGCACCGTCATCGCCGGGTCATCAGCCAGCACGGTATCGCTGCTGGTGAGAATAGCATGGCTTTGCGCCCGCAGACGTTGCACATCGCGCCTTGAGTGCGCCGAGGTGATCCACTGGCTTTCGCCGCTGGCCATGGCCGTGCGCCCGTCAAGCGAGGCGCCAAGCTTGAGCTGAATAAAGGGGAAGCCGGTGCGCATACGCTTGAGGAAGCCTCTGTTCAGCGCTTCGGCATCCTGCATCATGATACCGTGGCTGACCTCGACGCCCGCCTGCTGCAGGCGAAACAGGCCCCGCCCCGCGACCTGCGGATTGGGATCCTGCATCGAGGCAACCACCCGCGACACCCCGGCCGCAATCAGCGCGTCGCAGCACGGTGGCGTACGCCCGTGGTGGCTGCAGGGCTCCAGCGTCACGTAGGCGGTAGCGCCGCGTGCTTTTTCGCCCGCCATGCGCAGGGCATGCACTTCCGCATGGGGCTCGCCGGCGCGATGGTGATAGCCTTCGCCGACAATCTCCCCCTCGTTAACGATCACACAGCCAACGTTGGGGTTAGGATGGGTAGTAAAACGCCCGCGCTGCGCCAGCTTCATGGCTCGCGCCATGTAAATCTCATCCGACATGGGGTTAGTCCTGTAGGCGGGCGATCTCTTCGCCGAACTCTTTGATATCTTCGAAACTGCGGTACACAGAGGCGAAGCGGATATAGGCGACCTTATCGAGCTTTTTAAGCTGCTCCATCACCAGGTTGCCGATCATCTTGCTGGGGACTTCACGCTCGCCGGTACCCCGCAGGTGGGATTTAATGTGATTTAACGCCATTTCGACGTCATCTGCGCTGACGGGCCTTTTTTCCAGCGCTTTTAGCATTCCGCTACGCAGCTTCTCTTCGTTGAAGGGTTCGCGAATATCGTTGCTTTTCACTACCCGCGGCATCACCAGCTCCGCCACTTCGAAGGTCGTGAAGCGTTCGTTACACACCAGGCACTGCCGCCGGCGGCGGACGGAGGAGCCTTCTCCCACCAGACGGGAGTCAATTACTTTGGTATCCACGGCGAGACAGAATGGGCAATGCATAGGGTGTCCTGGCTATCGGGTTGACTGAAGGCTATTTTACCCTGAACCGGGCCGACAACAAAGGCAGCTGTTTTTGAGATAAAGGATCTATGCCTCCCTCCCGGCGTTAGCTACCCTTATCATTATCCGGTATTTCAAGGAAATAAACGCTATGACAAGACGTTACCTAAACATTCTCCTGGTGGGAAGCCTCTTCAGCCTCAGCGCCTGCGCACAGCAAAGTGAAGTCCAGCAGATGAAGCAGAGCGTCAGCGCGCTGAACTCGACCATGAGCCAGCTCAATCAGGAAACGGTAAAAATTACCCAGCAGAACGCCCTGAATGCAAAATCCACCAGCGGCGTTTACCTGTTACCCGGCGCGAATACCCCGGCCCGGCTGAAGAGTCAGATTGGTACCCTGCGCATGTCGCTGGTGAACGTGGCGCCAAATGCCGACGGCACCCGCGCGACGCTGCGCATCCAGGGGGAATCGAACGATCCGCTGCCGGCGTTCAGCGGCACCGTGGAATGGGGCCAGATCCAGGGAACGACGGACAACTTCCAGGAAGTTAACGTCCAGAGCCAGCTGATTAACGCCCCGGCCAGCGTGCTGGCCCCGAGCGACGTGGATATTCCGCTGCAGCTGAACGGCGTCACGCCGGAGCAGCTCGGCTTCGTCCGCATCCACGATATCCAGCCCGCCGCGCAATAATCCCTATAGCGGAACCTTCAAGGTTCCGCTTTCACTTCCCGCCCGCAAAGATTGGCAACACGAATGTTTGCCGCTACAATCCTGCCCGTTAAAGTACGCAAACGTGAACGCAATCGATTACGTAT
>DKMV01000270.1 GCA_002469605.1 Leclercia sp. UBA7405 | reverse complement strand
GCATACTGCTCCATACCTTTCGTTGAGTTATCGCCAAACAGCGCTTTCTCCAGGCGGTGGAAGCCGGTGAATTTCGGATCCGCGGCCTTCTGCTCGTAGTCGTCTTCACGGGCATCGATGCTGCCGTCGAGATCGGAGAAGAGTTCGGCGATAGGCTCGATGCGCTCGTAGTGCTGGCGCGTCGGGGCATACAGGGATTTGGCTTTTTCGAGATCCCCCGCTTTCACCGCATCGGTAAAGGCTTTGGTCCCGGCCACCAGGTCGGCGGTCTCTTTGGTCACGTAGGCTTTATAGGCGGTGATGGCCTCACCCAGGCTCAGCAGAGCGTCGCCTTTCGCCGCATCGGCGGTGCCTTCGCCTTTGACGATCAGCTTGCCTTTCGGATTGGTGAGCAGGCCGCAGGTCATGTCGTATTCACCCGGCTGCAGGTTGGCGGTCATCTTCTGGCTAAAGCCCGGCGCGATGTTCTCGCGCTCTTCCACCACCATCACCCCTTTGAGGATCTCCCACTCCAGCGCTTTCTGGCTGTGGTTCTGAATGATGAACTGGGTTTTGCCGCTGTTGACCGTGATGGTCATCGGCTCACACTGTTTATCATTGACGGTGATTTTTGCCTGTGGAACATCGGCAGCCTGCGCATAGCACGCAGAGGAGAGCAGCGCGGCAATACCTGCCTGCAAAGCGGTACGACGGAGTTGAATAGCCATAACCCTTCCCGTTAATAAGTATGTTGTAACTACACTAATCACAATCAGTGCGCAGTCCGTGACGGCTGCGCGTTAGGGCGTGATGGCAGAAAGAACAGCACCAGCGCCGGAATAAGATAGATAAACCACACCGCCACTTCGCTGACGCTCGGGGCTTCCTGATAGCCGAAGATACCTTCGAGCAGGGTGCCGGTCAGAGAGTGGGTAGAGAGGACAGCGCTCAGATCGAAGGCCACATCCTGGAAGTGGTTCCAGAGCCCGGCCTCGTGAAAGGCGCGAATGGCTCCCGCCGCCAGCCCCGCCGCCACCAGCAGAATAAAGAGGCTGGTCCAGCGGAAGAAGAGGCCGAGGTTAAGGCGAATCCCGCCCCAGTAGAGCAGGAACCCGAGCACCACCGCAGTGGCCAGGCCCAGCATAGCGCCCAGCGGCGGCCAGATACCCACGTCCTGCTGGAATGCCGCCAGCAGGAAGAAGACCGACTCCAGCCCTTCGCGCGCCACGGCGAAAAAGACCATCGCAATCAGCGCCCAGCCGTGATGGTTGCCTTTTTGCAGGGCGTTATCCACCGCCTGCTCCAGCTGCACCTTCACGTTGCGCGAGACTTTACGCATCCAGAACACCATCCAGGTGAGGATCACCACGGCAACCGCCGCCACCAGCCCCTCGAACAGCTCCTGCTCTTTCTGCGGGAACTCGCCGGTGGTTTCGTTGATAAAGATGCCCAGCCCTAAACAGAGCGCGGCGGCCAGCAGCACGCCGATCCACATCACCCCGATCCAGCGCCCGCGCTGGGTGCGCTTCAGATAGCTGGCGATAAGGCTGACAATTAAGGCCGCTTCAAGGCCTTCACGTAACATAATGAGAAATGGAACAAACATGCCGACACCTTAAATGTTTATCGCCGTCAACGGATGCAAAGAAAGGTAAATTATTGTGATAGTGATTATCATTACGGCAAAAAGAAAAACAAGCGAAATATGCTGCGTTTTAATGACAGGATGTAAAACCGTTGCAGAGTAATAGTTGCCGGGTTTATCACCGGCTGGCTAAGTTCATGAGGAAAAGTACATTTACCCTGAAAGCGGGCTGTGGCTAAATGAGCGCCCCAAAAACCTGCTGAAAAAATAACTATGTATAACGTTTTGCACTTCCTGCTGGCGCTGGTGGTCATCCTCGCCCTGGCGTGGCTGGTGAGTTTTGACCGCCGGAAAATTCGCTTTCGCTATATCCTCCAGCTTATCGTGATTGAAATTGCGCTGGCCTTCTTTTTCCTGCACGCGGAAAGCGGCCTGTTCGTGATTAAATATGTCGGAGGCTTCTTTGAGACCCTGCTGAAATATGCTGCCGAGGGTACCAATTTCGTATTTGGCGGAATGGGGGAAAAAGGGCTGGCCTTTATCTTCCTCGGTGTACTCTGCCCGATCGTCTTTATTTCTGCGCTGATCGGTATATTGCAACACTGGCGTATTCTGCCGGTCTTTATTCGCCTGTTCGGCACCCTGCTGTCGAAGGTCAACGGCATGGGCAAGCTGGAGTCGTTCAACGCCATCAGCTCCCTGACGCTCGGCCAGTCGGAAAACTTTATCGCTTATAAGGGCGTGCTGGGCGATCTCTCCTCCCGCCGCCTGTTCACCATGGCCGCGACCGCCATGTCTACTGTGTCGCTCTCCATCGTGGGCGCCTATATGTCGATGCTGGAGGCCAAATATGTGGTGGCGGCGTTGATTCTGAATATGTTCAGCACCTTTATTATCCTGTCGGTGATTAACCCCACCCGCCCGGAAGCGGAGCCGGATATTAAGCTGGAAAAGATGCACGAATCCCAGAGCTTCTTCGAAATGCTCGGAGAGTATATTCTGGCCGGCTTTAAGGTGGCGATGATTATTCTGGCGATGCTGATTGGCTTTATTGCGCTGATTAGCGCGGTCAACGCCCTCTTCTCCGCCCTCTTCGGCTTAAGCTTCCAGCAGCTGCTCGGCTATGTCTTCTATCCGCTGGCGTGGCTGGTGGGGATCCCGCTCAGCGACGCGCTGCACGCGGGCGGCATTATGGCTACTAAGCTTGTGGCGAACGAGTTTGTGGCGATGATCGAGCTGCAAAAAATAGCCGCCCAGATGACCCCGCGCGGGCTGGGGATCCTGTCGGTGTTCCTGGTCTCCTTCGCCAACTTCGCCTCTATCGGCATCGTGGCCGGGGCGATCAAGGGGCTGAACGAGCGTCAGGGCAACGTGGTCTCGCGCTACGGTCTGCGCCTGGTCTATGGCGCCACCCTGGTGAGCCTGCTCTCGGCAAGCTTTGCCGGACTGGTTTTATAAAGCATAACGGCGGGCTATCCCGCCGTTTTTTTATCAGAACTGCACGCACACCGGCTGGTCAACGCGCATCACTGACTCCTGGGCAAAGCGTGATTTATAGACGCCACGCAGCGCTTCAAGGTTACTCTCACTCTGGGCATCGTTACCGTGAATAAGCATCAGGGCTTTGCTCGGCTCCCGCGCCACCTTACCGTCGTTACCCAGCCACTGCCCGCGGGCATCAAACACCGTTAAGCCATCGCGAAAACGCGGCGTCACCTCCTGGTCAACAAACTGCTGCCACTCCTGGCCGGATACCACCCCGCCCGCCGGACGGTTCAGGCCGAAATAGAGGGTGGTTTGCTGCATCTGATTATCGGCTTTGCAGCCGTTATTCGGGGTGGTGTGCGATGGGGTGTTGCAGCCTGCCAGCAGTAAAATTGCCCCCGCCATAAGCCCTGTTTTGATTGTCATGGTTCGCTATCCTCATTGTTTTTAGCCCTGCGATATGAGCCTGAATCGCTGAAATTAGCAATAAAAAAAGCCGGGCATGCCCGGCTTAGATTTCGCAGATGAGGGTTCCCCCTCACCCTCATGACGAGGGAGAAAACACCTTACTCCGCCTGTAACTTCGACGGCGGCGCGGTGTGGTAGTGGGCATCCGCATCGGCAAAGCGTTTCTGCATGGCGGCAGAAGGGGCTTTACCCAGCAGGCTGAAGAGCACAATACCGAGGCTGGCGAAGATAAAGCCCGGAATGATTTCGTACAGGCCGAGCCACGCGAACTGTTTCCAGACGATAACGGTCACGGCACCGATAATCATCCCCGCCAGCGCGCCGTTGCGGGTCATGCGCGACCAGAGCACCGAGAAGAGCACCACAGGGCCGAAGGCGGCGCCAAAGCCCGCCCAGGCGTAGCTCACCAGGCCCAGCACGCGGTTATTCGGGTTAGCGGCCAGCGCGATGGCTACCAGCGCCACCACCAGCACCATAAAGCGCCCGACCCACACCAGCTCTTTCTGGCTTGCCCCTTTACGCAGGAAAGCTTTATAGAGATCTTCCGTAATAGCGCTGGAGCAGACCAGCAGCTGGCAGCTTAAGGTGGACATTACCGCCGCAAGGATCGCCGACAGCAGGATCCCGGCAATCCACGGGTTAAAGAGCACCTGCGCCAGTTCAATGAACACGCGCTCGGCTCTCTGTTTCTCCGCGCCTGCCAGCGACGGATTGGTATCGAAGTAGGCAATCCCGAAGAAGCCCACGGCACAAGCACCCGCCAGGCAGAGGATCATCCAGGTCATGCTGATGCGGCGCGCATGAACGATGGTGTGGTGGGAGTCCGCCGCCATAAAGCGCGCCAGGATGTGCGGCTGGCCGAAGTAGCCCAGGCCCCAGCCCATCAGCGACACGATGGCGACAAAGTTAAGCCCTTTCAGCATATCGACGTTTTCGATGCTCTTCTGCTTGATCACCTCCAGCGACTCGCCAAAACCACCCACGGTGAGGATGACGATAACCGGGGTCAGGATCAGGGCGAAGATCATCAGGCTCGCCTGCACGGTATCGGTCCAG
>DKMV01000057.1:3001-3311 GCA_002469605.1 Leclercia sp. UBA7405 | reverse complement strand
GTTAGTCAATCTCGACAGCAAAGGGCGGTTATCGGTACCAACCCGATATCGTGATGAGCTGAACGAGAGCGCTTCTGGTCAAATGGTATGCACCATTGACATCAACCACTCCTGCCTGCTGCTTTATCCTTTGCCTGAATGGGAAATCATCGAGCAAAAGTTGTCTCGACTGTCGAGCATGAATCCGCAGGAACGCCGTGTGCAACGGTTACTATTAGGCCATGCCAGTGAGTGCCAAATGGATAGCGCGGGTCGGTTATTAATCCCCCCGGTGCTGAGGCAACACGCTGGCCTGACAAAAGAAGTGATG
>DKMV01000057.1:2245-2784 GCA_002469605.1 Leclercia sp. UBA7405 | reverse complement strand
AGTGATGCTGGTCGGGCAGTTTAACAAGTTTGAGCTGTGGGATGAAACGACCTGGTATCAACAGGTCAAGGAAGATATCGACGCTGAGCAGTCCCATTCCGCGACCTTATCGGAACGATTGCAGGATTTGTCTCTATAAAAATATGATGGAAAATTATAAACATACGACGGTGCTGTTGGACGAGGCCGTGAACGGTCTCAACATTCGTCCAGACGGTATCTATATTGATGGGACATTTGGTCGCGGCGGTCACTCGCGTCTGATCCTCTCCCAACTGGGAGCGGAAGGTCGCTTACTGGCAATCGATCGCGATCCGCAGGCTATTGCCGTAGCGAAGACCATCGACGATCCGCGCTTTTCCATCGTACACGGCCCTTTCTCCGCACTGGCTGACTACGTCGCCGAACGCGATCTTACCGGTAAAATTGACGGCATTTTGCTCGATCTTGGCGTCTCCTCGCCGCAACTTGATGATGCCGAACGCGGCTTCTCCTTTATGCGCGATGGCCCGCTGGATATGCGTATGGATCCCACCCGC
>DKMV01000057.1:0-2118 GCA_002469605.1 Leclercia sp. UBA7405 | reverse complement strand
ATGCGTATGGATCCCACCCGCGGCCAGTCTGCCGCCGAATGGCTGCAAACCGCCGACGAGGCCGATATCGCCTGGGTGATCAAAACCTTTGGCGAAGAGCGTTTCGGTAAACGCATCGCCCGCGCCATCGTCGAGCGTAACCGCGTTGAGCCCATGACCCGCACTAAAGAGCTGGCAGAAGTGATTGCCGCGGCCACGCCGGTAAAAGATAAGCATAAACATCCCGCAACCCGTACTTTCCAGGCGATACGTATCTGGGTAAACAGCGAGCTGGAAGAGATAGAGCAGGCGCTGAAAAGCTCGCTCGGCGTGCTGGCCCCTGGCGGGCGTTTATCGATTATCAGTTTCCATTCGCTGGAAGACCGCATTGTGAAGCGCTTTATGCGTGAACAGAGCCGTGGTCCGCAGGTTCCGGCGGGACTACCGATGACCGAAGAACAGCTCCGCAAACTGGGCGGTCGCCAGCTGCGCGCGTTAGGCAAGTTAATGCCGGGCGAAGAAGAAGTGGCTGAAAACCCACGCGCCCGTAGTTCAGTACTGCGCATTGCAGAAAGGACGACCGCATGATCGGCAGAGTGACAGAGACCCTCAGCAAAGTAACGGGATCGTTAGGAAGCACCGAGCGTCATGCCTTGCCAGGCGTGATTGGCGACGATCTTTTGCGCTTCGGGAAACTGCCGCTCTGCCTGTTTATTTGCATCATTGTGACTGCTGTAACGGTGGTAACCACCGCGCACCATACCCGTTTATTAACCGCGCAGCGCGAGCAGCTGGTGCTGGAACGCGATGCGCTGGATATCGAATGGCGAAATTTGATCCTTGAAGAAAACGCGCTCGGCGATCACAGCCGGGTAGAACGGATCGCAACGGAGAAGCTGCAAATGCAGCATGTTGATCCCTCACAGGAAAATATCGTAGTACAAAAATAAGGGAAAACGCGAAGCATGAGAGCAGCGGCTAAAGCGCCAAAAGCAAAACGTCAGGAAGAGCAGGCCAGCTTTATAAGCTGGCGTTTTGCGTTGTTATGCGGCTGTATCTTACTGGCGCTGGCGTTCCTGTTGGGTCGCGTAGCCTGGCTACAGATCATTGCTCCGGATATGCTGGTGCGCCAGGGAGACATGCGTTCTCTGCGCGTACAGGAAGTCTCAACCTCCCGCGGTTTGATCACTGACCGATCCGGACGTCCGCTGGCGGTGAGCGTACCGGTAAAAGCGATCTGGGCGGATCCGAAAGAGCTGCATGACGCAGGCGGCATCAGCCTGGATAACCGCTGGAAAGCCCTCTCTGACGCGCTGAAAATGCCGCTCGATCAGCTGGCCGCTCGTGTGAATGCCAACCCGAAGGGGCGCTTTATCTATCTGGCGCGTCAGGTAAACCCTGATATGGCCGATTACATCAAAAAGCTGAAGCTGCCGGGCATCCACCTGCGGGAAGAGTCGCGCCGCTACTACCCGTCCGGAGAAGTGACCGCCCACCTGATCGGCTTTACCAACGTCGATAGCCAGGGCATTGAAGGGGTAGAAAAAAGCTTCGATAAATGGCTTACGGGCCAGCCGGGCGAGCGCGTGGTACGTAAAGACCGCTATGGCCGCGTTATTGAAGATATCTCCTCAACCGACAGCCAGGCGGCGCACAACCTGGCGCTGAGCATCGACGAACGTCTGCAGGCGCTGGTCTATCGCGAGCTGAATAACGCGGTGGCCTTCAACAAAGCCGAATCGGGTAGCGCCGTGCTGGTGGACGTCAACACCGGTGAAGTGCTGGCGATGGCCAGCAGCCCCTCTTATAACCCGAACAACTTTGCCGGCACGGCTAAAGACGCGATGCGTAACCGTTCGATCACCGACGTGTTCGAGCCGGGTTCTACGGTCAAGCCGATGGTGGTGATGACCGCTTTACAGCGCGGTATCGTGAATGAAAATACCGTTCTGAATACCGTTCCCTACCGAATTAACGGCCACGAAATCAAAGACGTGGCGCGCTACAGCGAATTGACCCTGACCGGGGTACTACAGAAGTCGAGTAACGTCGGTGTTTCAAAGCTGGCGTTAGCGATGCCCTCCTCAGCGCTGGTAGAAACTTACTCGCGTTTTGGATTGGGAAAAGCGACCAATTTGG
>DKMV01000105.1 GCA_002469605.1 Leclercia sp. UBA7405 | reverse complement strand
AGAGCCGGAAAACTCCAGCATTTATTCCAAAATGCGCGTGTATGACGGCGAAAGCCTGAAAGACACCGACCCGAAAGCCAAGTCCTATCAGGAGTATCGCGACTACGCCGGGGTTGACGAAGGGATGAACGGATTGTCCACCCGCTTCGCGTTTAAAATCCTCTCCCGGGTCTTTAACTTCGACCACACCGAGGTGGCGGCTAACCCGGTGCATCTGTTCTACGTACTGGAGCAGCAGATTGAGCGCGAGCAGTTCCCACAGGAGCAGGCCGAGCGCTATCTGGAGTTCCTCAAAGGCTATCTGATCCCGAAATATGCCGAATTTATCGGCAAAGAGATCCAGACCGCCTATCTGGAATCCTACTCCGAGTACGGTCAGAACATTTTTGACCGTTACGTGACCTATGCGGATTTCTGGATCCAGGATCAGGAGTATCGCGATCCGGATACCGGCCAGCTGTTCGATCGGGAATCCCTGAACGCTGAACTGGAGAAGATCGAGAAGCCTGCCGGGATCAGCAACCCGAAAGATTTCCGTAACGAGATCGTCAACTTCGTGCTGCGCGCCCGAGCCAACAACAGCGGCCGTAACCCGAACTGGACCAGTTATGAAAAACTGCGCACGGTCATTGAGAAGAAAATGTTCTCCAATACCGAAGAGCTGCTGCCGGTGATCTCGTTTAACGCCAAGACCTCTACCGACGAGCAGAAGAAACACGACGATTTTGTCGACCGTATGATGGAAAAAGGGTACACACGCAAGCAGGTTCGCCTGCTGTGCGAATGGTATCTGCGCGTACGTAAATCGTCATAACATCCCAACCTGCCCGGCGGCCTGAAGCTGCCGGGCTTACAACAATGTTCCGCAGGCCGGGCAATCGGCACTGGCAGGTACGGTAAGTTGGCAAATGCAGTACGGGGGATATATGACCTGGTTTATTGACCGGCGTCTTAACGGCAAAAACAAGAGCACGGTGAACCGCCAGCGCTTCTTGCGTCGTTACAAAGCGCAAATTAAACAGTCGATCTCCGAGGCCATTAACAAGCGTTCGGTGACCGACGTAGATAGCGGGGAGTCCGTCTCTATCCCGACGGACGATATTAGCGAACCGATGTTTCATCAGGGGCGCGGCGGCTTACGTCATCGCGTACATCCGGGTAACGATCACTTTGTTCAGAACGACCGCATCGAACGCCCTCAGGGCGGCGGTGGCGGCTCGGGCAGCGGTCAGGGGCAGGCCAGTCAGGATGGCGAAGGCCAGGACGAGTTTGTCTTCCAGATTTCCAAAGATGAGTATCTTGACCTGCTATTTGAAGATCTGGCTCTGCCTAATCTGAAGAAAAACCAGCATCGTCAGCTGAATGAGTATAAGACCCACCGCGCGGGCTTTACCGCCAACGGGGTGCCCGCCAATATCAGCGTGGTGCGCTCGCTGCAAAATTCGCTGGCGCGGCGTACCGCCATGACGGCAGGCAAAAAGCGTGAGCTGCGCGCGCTGGAGGCGGATCTGCAGACGGTGGCCAACAGCGAACCCGCCCAGCTACTGGAAGAGGAGCGGCTGCGTAAAGAGATTGCGGAGCTGCGGGCCAAAATCGAACGGGTGCCCTTTATCGACACCTTTGACCTGCGCTACAAGAATTACGAGAAGCGACCGGAACCCTCCAGCCAGGCGGTGATGTTCTGCCTGATGGACGTCTCTGGCTCCATGGACCAGGCCACGAAAGATATGGCGAAGCGCTTCTATATTCTGCTCTATCTCTTCCTGAGCCGCACTTATAAGAACGTGGAAGTGGTCTATATCCGCCACCACACCCAGGCAAAAGAGGTGGATGAGCACGAGTTCTTCTACTCTCAGGAGACGGGCGGCACCATTGTCTCCAGCGCCCTGAAGTTAATGGATGAGGTGGTGAAGGAGCGTTACGATCCGGCCCAGTGGAACATCTATGCGGCCCAGGCCTCGGACGGCGATAACTGGGCAGACGATTCGCCGCTCTGTCATGAAATTCTGGCGAAGAAACTGCTGCCGGTGGTGCGTTACTACAGCTATATCGAAATTACCCGCCGGGCGCATCAGACCCTGTGGCGCGAATATGAGCATCTGCAGGCAACCTTTGAGAACTTCGCCATGCAGCATATCCGCGATCAGGAGGATATCTACCCGGTATTCCGCGAGCTTTTTCATAAACAGTCGGCAAACAGCAACAGCTAAGAAGAACGGCCAGTAATTTTACTGGCCGTTTTATCAGGCGTTAATTTTATGTGATTCGAGCAGGGAATTAATCACCATGGTGCAGTTGCGTCCGCTGGCTTTTCCCTTATAGAGCGCGATATCGGCTCGCTCTAACACTTCCCGCAGCGACTCACCGTAGTTAATTCGGGTTAGCCCCGAGGTAAAGGTGACGCGGATCGTATATTCCCCCGCCGTGATATCGGTCGCGGCCATTAACCGACGTAGCCGTTCCGCTGCGGTAATTGCTTCCAGCTCGCCGGGAGCCTGCAGCAAAATAATAAACTCTTCGCCGCCATATCGATAAACCGACTCGGAAAGACGGATATTATCATCCAGCTGCGTGGCCAGCGCGCGTAAAACAATATCCCCGTTCAGATGCCCGTAGTCATCGTTCACTTTTTTAAAGTGATCCACATCCAGCAGCATTAACCAGAGCCCCTCTTTGCTCAGCTCTTTGTTCATGCTGGGGAAGGATTCATCCAGCACCCGGCGCAGGGGTAGTCCGGTCAAGGCATCGTAGCTGGTGCGCAGCTGAAGCAGGTGCATCTTGTAGCTGGATAACGCTTCGGAAAAGACTAACAACGCCTTTTCAAAGGCGTTAAAGGCTTCAATGGCATATTTATCATGCTCTATGGTCGACACCAGCGTGCGACAGGCATGATGTACGCTAATATGCTGTTTATTAATATCCAGAAGAAAATTTTTATCTCCACGCTCCTCCAGTAATTTGCCATTCAGCCAGTGGCCAAAATCACAATAATGGTGGGCATCTTCACAGGTTATTTCCGGCAGATCCCCTTCCCTGCTGGCAATAAACCGCAACACTTTTACCAGCCATTTAAAATGGGCATCGGTAGATTGATTAAGCCCGGCGATCGTTGCATCTATTTCTCTGAACTTCCTGTTCATATTAGCCCTCACCTGATAATTAAATAACATTGTAATACTATAACATTCAGTGACTATTTATTCGTTACTTCACCCATAGTCATGTATATATTTGCAAGAATAGGTCCTGCCATTGGTCATCCTTTGTAAAAGCGAGGGATAACTGTGGTACTGTTCCTTTTTTGCAATAAACAAGGGTTAAATGATGTCGGAAACGCACACCCCATTGTCCCCCCACCAGCAGCTGCTGGCTCTGTTACGCGATCACGAGGCCCGCTTCCGGGTCGTTGACCATGAGCCGGTCGGCAAATGTGAAGCCGTCAGCGAGATCCGCGGCACCGCCCTCAACCAGGGTGCCAAGGCGCTGGTCTGCAAAATCAAAGGCAACGGCGTCAAGCGCCACGTTCTGGCCATTCTGGCGGCAGACCAGCAGGCGGATCTGGCCCGCCTCGCCAGCCACTTTGGCGGCCTGAAAGCGTCTCTTGCCAGCCCGGCAGAAGTGGATGCCCTCACCGGCTGCGTCTTTGGCGCCATTCCGCCCTTTAGCTTTCACCCGGATCTGACCCTGGTTGCCGATCCGCTGCTGTTTGAGCGCGTCGACGAGATCGCCTTCAACGCCGGTCTGCTGGAGAGGTCGATCATTCTTAACACCGAAGACTATCTACGTATTGCCCGGCCGGAACAGGTGACCTTTCGCCGTGAGTAGCCCGGAGGCACGGATCAGAAGGTGATGTTCATCTTCGCCCAGACGGTGCGGCCCGGCTCGTTCACCGGCGTGTCGGAGGAGTAGCCGAAGCTGCTGTTCCCCGCCAGGTTAAGGTGCTCGCTGTAATCTTTGTCCAGCAGGTTATCCACGCCGGTGCTCAGCTTCAGGAATTTATTGACCTTATAAGCCGCATTGGCGGAGAGGATCGCGAAGCCGGCGCTCTGGTCAAAGTCTTTCCCTACCACGTTACCTTCGTTCAGCGCCACGCGGTGCTGCGGGCTCACCATGCGCAGCAGCCCGGTTGAGCTCCAGTCGCCCTTCTCCCACGTCAGGCCCAGACGCGCCTCCAGCGGCGGCATCTGCGGCAGAGGCTGGTGATCGTCGGTGTTCTCCCCCCACGAATAGTTCAGGGTGGCATCGGTTTTCCACTGCTCGCTCAGCTGGTAAGAGGCGCCCATCTCGCCGCCCATAATAGTGGCGTCAACGTTGTCCGCCTGACTGACGTGGCTGTCGTTGGGATCGTACATAAAGAGGATGTAATCGTTGATGCGGCCCACGTAGGCGGAGATCCAGCCGGTGGTGCGCTCCCCTTTATACTGGGCACCCACGTCAAGCTGGGTGGTCTGCTCCGGCTTCAGGTTGTCGAACACGTCGGAGGTGCCGTCCGGCCCGTAGGTGGGCGAGAAGAGTTCCCAGTAGTCCGGGAAGCGTTCGGTATAGCCCAGCCCGGCATAGACCATGGCCGGCGCCGTGCCGAGGTTATGTTCGATGCGTAAAAAGCCCGCCGGGAGCGTATCTTCGCGGCTACTGCTGCCCACGCCGGTGAAATTATCCACCTCGACCTTATCCAGACGCGCTCCGCCAATCACTTTGCTCAGATCGGTGGCATTCCAGGTTAGCTCGCTGAAGGCGCCATAGTCGTGGAAGCGGGCATCCTCCTGCCAGCCCTGGTTTTCATCGTCCTCATTGCTGCGGTGGGTATTGGTTTGCATATCCACCCCGCCCTGCAATTGATAGTCCGACCAGAGCCAGGTGCCCATCATCCGCCCGCCGACCGTGCGGCGATCGACCTGTTTTTCCATCGGCATCGACATATTCATCGAGCCCATCGACATGCCCCCCATGGTTCCTGGCGAACGCATGGAGTAGTTATCCATAATGTGGTTGGCATAGTTGTAATAGACGCTCATATCCAGCGAATCGAACACTTCGCCGATATTCTCTTTCTTGAAGCGCAGCCCCAGGCTTTCACGTTTGAACTGGGAGCCGTCCATCCCGCGTCCGGCGTAGCTGGCGTCGCCGTCGCCCTGGCCGGCGGTCAGCTCCAGCAGCGTGTCGGCGTCCGGCGTCCAGCCGATCGCCAGATCGGTGTTCCACTTGTCCCACTTCGAGGCCACGCGATCGCCGTTGCCGTCTTTGTAATCACCCGATTTTGACTTGTTGCCGTTGAGGCGGACATAGCCTTTATCGTTGCCAAAGCTGACGTCGGCATTTTCATCAAAGCGATCATTTGAGGCGGCCAGGAAGCTGGCATCGCCTTTAATCCCTGCCTCCTCAAAGCGCGGCGGCTCGCGGTCGAAGCGCACGGTACCGGCAGAGTTGCCCGGCCCCCAGAGCACGGTTTCCGGCCCTTTGGTGACGGTAAGCAGATCGTAGCTCTCCGGCGAAATGTAGGAGCTGGGGGCATCCATACGCGCGGGGCAGGCACCGAGCATCTCGCTGTCGTTGGTCAGCAGGCGCAGGCGCGAGCCGAACATGCCGCGAAATACCGGATCGCCGTTGCTGCCGCCGTTGCGGATCTGGCTAAAGCCGGGAATGGTTTTGAGGTAATCGGAACCGTCGCTGGCGGGCACCGGCTGGCGCGGCGTTTTCGGCGAGGTTACCACCTCCAGCGGCGAAAGCACGGGCGCGGTTACGGTGATGACATCGCCATCGTTCGGCTGCGGTGATGAGGAGATATCCGTTGCAAATGCAGAGCAGGAAAAGGCGATCAGCAGCGATAGCGCCAGTGGATTGGGTGCAAAAGGTACTTTTTTCATTCCGGTGCCTGAGCGTAAAAATAGGTGGTGTACCGCCGCTTACGCCCATTGCGTTGGCAACGTAGAGGGGTGTCGGGCAGGCACAAAAGTCAGAATGGGGGAAGTTTGCCGGGAGAAATAAAGCGGAACAACGAATGACGAAGAGAATATAAGGTGCAAAAAAGGGTTGAAAATTATTTATTCAACCGGGGCGCAGGCTGGCTGCGGTTAGCGGTACCGCTCCAGCAGCAGGACCGAGGCAACCAGCACCACGGCAATGGTAACAAAAGTGGCCGAAATATAGATCATATCGACAAACATGGGATCGTTCATTATCACTCTCCTGCGTCGTTTTAGCCGTTGTACCCCTGGTGGATGACAGTAAAATGACATTTTGCCGACAGAAAAGTGATGTAAAAGCTGAAACGATTCCTGAGAAAAAAACACCTTTTTGCTATTTATCCAGAGAGCTTAATAAATTAAGACCGCTTTTGTTACCGGTATCACGAAAATGCGTTTACGTAAACGCGATGCCAGATCTCGCAATTGTTAATTCCCCTCGCCTGATAAAACATGACTTAAGAACATCCTTACAAATAAACCTTACACTGGCAGGGTGAATAGCATGACCGAACAGATTACCCGGAAAGAGAAAATCAGTTATGGGCTGGGGGATATGGCCAGCCATATTGGACTGGATAACGTTATTATCTTTCTGACCTTTTATTATACCGATGTCGTCGGGCTGCCTGCCGCCTTTGTCGGTACCATGTTTTTACTGGCGCGTACCGCCGATGCCATTATCGATCCGGCGATGGGCTATATCGCCGACCGCACCCGTACCCGCTGGGGTAAATTCCGCCCCTGGATGCTGTGGCTGGCGCTGCCGTTTGGCGCAAGCTGTCTGCTCACCTATGCGGTGCCGGAGTCTTTAGACCTGCACGGTAAAATGATTTTCGCCACCGTCAGCTATACGCTAATGATGCTGATGTACACCGCCATTAATATTCCCTACTGCTCCATGGGTGCGGTTATCACGCCGGATAACGAAGCCCGTATTTCCTTGCAGTCGTATCGCTTTTTCCTCGCTACCCTCGGCGGCGCACTCTCCACCTTCTTTATGATGCCGCTGGCGGAATTTATTGGCGGCGCCGACAAATTAGTGGGCTATCGCTGGGCAATGGGTATTATGGCCACCGTGGCCGTCATTATGTTCTGGATCTGTTTTGCCAATACCCGCGAGCGTATTAATGCTCCCGCCACCCATAATAATTACCTCGCGGAATTACGTGATTTATTACGCAACGATCAGTGGCGCGTGGTGGCGGTGCTGGTATTAACCAATATTGGCTTCGGGGTTATTCGCCTCGGCGCCATGATGTATTTCGTCACCTATTATCTGGGCAACGCCAGCTATTTTATGTGGATGCTGGGGGCGCATATTCTGGGCAAAGCCGCGGGCAGCGCGCTGGCGAAACGGCTTACGCGTAATTACAGCAAAGTGCAGATGTTTGGTTATTGCGCGGTGCTGGCCGGGGTGCTGAGCATTGCCCTCTTCTTCGCGCCGAAATCGGTCTTCGTGCTGGTGCCGATGACCTTCGTTATCTCCACCCTCTACCAGGCGACCACCACCCTGATGTGGGTGATGATGGCGGACGTCGCCGACTACGGGGAGTGGAAACAGGGCAAACGGATGGACGGGGTGATCTTCTCCACCTTCCTGGCGGTGCTTAAGTTAGGCATGGCCATCAGCGGGGCGATCGTCGGCTGGACGCTGGGCTTCAGCGGCTATGTGCCAAACGCGCCGGAACAGACCTCCACCGCCATGTACTGCATTATCGCCCTCTTCACCGTGGTGCCTGGCCTGCTCTCGCTGGCCGCCTTCGCCACCCTGCGCTGGTACAAGCTGGACGACCGCACCATGGCCTCCATTAATCTTTCCCGACAGAGTCTTTCGTAAAAGGACGCAGCGACAATGAGTGAACTTATCCAACATAGCAACAGCATCGAATGGCGTTTTGAGCGGCAGATCCTGCGCATCGAACCCTGGGGCAAAAACAGCCTGCGCGTCCGGGCCACCTGCCAGCCCGCCTTCGGTGACGAGCTGCACGCCCTACTGGCGGCTGAGGCCTGCACGGTGGAAATCAGCGCCCAGCCCGAGAGCTTAACCCTGCGCAACGGCAACATCACTGCGGTGCTGAACCTCAAGGGGCAGCTGGCCTTTTATAACCAGCGCGGGGAGCTGCTGCTGGAGGAGATGTGGCGCCAGCGCTCTACCGTCGGCATCGGCGCCAGCGAAAAGAGCCAGGACAAATATGTCAGCGCCCTGAAGCTGGACGGGCGCGAATTCAAGCCCCTGCCGGGGGGCAAGTACCAGCTCACCGTGCGTTTTGAATCCCGCCCCGGCGAGCGTATTTACGGCATGGGCCAGTATCAGCAGCCCTGGCTGGATCTAAAAGGCTGCACCCTTGAGCTGGCGCAGCGCAACTCCCAGGCCAGCGTTCCCTTTATGCAGTCGAGCCTCGGCTACGGCGTGCTGTGGAACAACCCGGCCATCGGCGAAGTGAGCTTTGCCAAAAACCAGACCGAATGGCGCGCCCGCGTCACCGGCGAGATGGACTACTGGATCACCGCCGCCGACAGCATCCCGGAGATTACCCGCCAGTACGTGACCGCCACCGGCACCCCGCCCCGGGCGCCGGCCTTTATCAGCGGCCTGTGGCAGTGCAAGCTGCGCTATCGCACCCAGCAGGAGGTGCTGGAGGTGGCGCGGGAGTACCGTCGCCGCAATCTGCCCCTGTCGGTGATGGTGATCGACTTCTTCCACTGGCCGAATCAGGGCACCTGGTGCTTCGACCCAGTCGACTGGCCGGATCCCAAAGCGATGGTCGAGGAGCTTACCGGGCTCGGCATTGAGCTGATGGTCTCGGTCTGGCCGACGGTCGAAGCGCGCAGCCCGCTCTACCCGCAGATGAAGGCCAAAGGCTGGCTGGTGAGCAGCGAGCGCGGGGTGCAGGTTAATCTCGACTTTATGGGCAATACTACGTTCTTTGACGCCACCCACCCGCAGGCGCGGGAGTTTGTCTGGGAGACGGTGAAGAAAAATTATTACGACCTGGGCATCAAGCTGTTCTGGCTGGACGAGGCCGAACCCGAATACCGCGCCTACGATTTTGATAACTACCGCTACCACGTCGGCCCGGTGCTGGAGGTAGGCAACCGCTATCCGCGCGACTTTGCCCAAGGCTTTTATGACGGACTACGCGCGCAGGGGGAGCAGGATGTCGTTAACCTGGTACGCTGCGCCTGGGCGGGCAGCCAGCGTTACGGCGTGCTGGCCTGGTCGGGGGATGTGCACTCCTCGTTCCACGCCTTCCGCAACCAGCTTGCCGCCGGGCTGAACATGGGGCTTGCGGGTATCCCCTGGTGGACCACCGATATTGGCGGCTTCCAGGGCGGCAACGTTGAGGATCCGGCCTTCCATGAACTGCTGATCCGCTGGTTCCAGTGGGCGGTCTTCTGCCCGGTGCTGCGCATGCACGGCTACCGCGAGCCGCAGATCCAGCCGCCGGAGCGCTATCGCGACGGCATTCCCCAGTGCAACAGCGGCTCGCCAAACGAGCTCTGGAGCTATGGCGAAGCGAACTTCACCATTATGCAGCACTGGCTGAGCGTGCGGGAAAAGCTGCGTCCTTATATAGATGCGCTGTATGACAATGCCCACCAGCACGGGGATCCGCTGATGCGCCCGCTCTTCTGGCACTACCCGCAGCAGCCTCAAAGCTGGGAAACAGAAGATCAGTATCTGTTTGGTGAGGATCTGCTGGTTGCGCCGGTGATGCACGCCGGGCAGCGCCAGCGGGATGTCTGGCTGCCGGCAGGAGAACAATGGATAGCCCTGAACGGCGAGCGCTATCAGGGCGGGGAGCGGATCGCCGTCGGCGCGGCGCTTGAGACCATCCCGGTCTTTATTCGTGAAGGCAGCCCGCTGGTGGCCTTGCTGGTGGCTTAACTTCAGGCAAGCGCCCAAAAAAGAGGGATTTTTTTATAAAAGCCTGTTTACTCATCCGCTTGCGGGTAAAGTAAGCAGGCTTACTATTTCTGGCAAGGACACCCTTATGTTAGACCCTACCCTTCTTATTCTGCTGGGGCTGGCGGCGCTGGGCTTTATCAGCCACAACACCACCGTTGCCATCTCAATTCTGGTGTTAATCATCGTGCGCGTCACGCCCCTCAGCGGTTTTTTCCCGTGGATTGAAAAACAGGGCCTGACGGTGGGGATTATTATCCTCACCATCGGGGTGATGGCCCCTATCGCCAGCGGCACGCTGCCCGCCTCGACGCTCCTTCACGCCTTTATGAACTGGAAATCGTTGATTGCCATTGCGGTGGGGGTATTTGTCTCCTGGCTGGGCGGGCGCGGCGTCACCCTGATGAGCTCCCAGCCCACGCTGGTGGCTGGGCTGCTGGTGGGTACCGTGCTTGGGGTGGCGCTGTTTCGCGGCGTGCCCGTCGGCCCGCTTATCGCCGCAGGCCTGGTGTCACTGTTTATCGGTAAGACGTAGTCAGGCTGGCAACGTACCGGGCCGGCGTCTGCCCCAGCCCCTTTTTGAACATAGTAATAAAGGCGGTGGTGGAGTCGTAGCCGAGGGATTGCGCCACCTGCTGGACCGTCTGCCCGGCAATCAGCCCCTGCAGCGCAACGATCAGCTGTAGCTGATGGCGCCAGCGGCGAAAACTCAGCCCGGTTTCATTGACCACCAGCCGCGCCAGGTTGCGCTCGCTCATCGCAAAGTGGTGCGCCCACTGGTGCAGCGTCTGCCTGCCGGCGGGGGCGGCGATCATCTCCTCGCTCATCAGGCGAATTTTGGGGTGTGGTGAGACCGGTAGTTGCAGCTGTTCCTGGGGCTGGCGGGGTAACTCCTCAAACAGTAGCGCGGTGAGCTGCCGGCTGGCGTTATTCTGCCGTTCGGCCAGGGTCAGGATCATCTCCCGCACCAGCGGAGAGATTTTCAACGTACAGCAGCGGTCGGGCAACGTAACCGCGCCGGGTTCGATAAATAAAAAGCAGAGCCGGGCGCCGGGAGTGGCTTTGTTGCTGTGGACAATCTGACCTGGGATCCAGACCGCATACTGAGGCGGCACCATCCACAGGGCGTTTTCCACTTCGCAGGTAATGGCGCCGTGCAGGGCGAGGATCAGCTGCCCCTTGCGGTGATGATGCACCGGAATGTGCTGCTCCTCCTGCACCACGCGAATATGAAACGCGACCGCCGGATCGGGCTGGCTGTCGGGATCGTAACCTTCAAGTCCCAGACTAAACATCATTTTGTCCGATTTTAGAGATAATCTGTCATTTTAGCTTGATTCCATAAGCGGTGAAAACGGGTATGGTATCGGCTCATTTTGCTATCCGGAAATACCATGACCACTGCACTTTCTTCTGGCGCTAAGCGTAACGCGCTGCTGATTGCCGGGATCCTGCTGATCGCCACCACCCTGCGGGTGACCTTTACCGGCGCCGCCCCCCTGCTGGATGCCATTCGTCTCGACTATGGCTTAACCACTGCCCAAACCGGGCTGCTCACCACCCTGCCCCTGCTGGCCTTTGCGCTGGTCTCGCCGCTGGCCGCGGGCCTGGCTCGCCGCATCGGCATGGAGCGCAGCCTGTTTGTGGCGCTGCTGCTCATCATTACCGGCATCGCGGTGCGCTCGCTTCCCTCCCCCGCGCTGCTGTTTGGCGGCACGGCGGTGATTGGCTGCGGCATCGCGCTGGGTAACGTACTGCTGCCGGGGCTGATTAAACGTGACTTCCCGGGCCAGGTGGCGAAACTCACCGGGGCCTACTCCCTGACGATGGGTGCCGCCGCGGCGCTGGGCTCGGCGCTGGTGGTGCCGGTGGCCCTCGGCGGAGCGGGCTGGCACGGCGCGCTGCTGATGCTAATGGTCTTCCCGCTGTTGGCCCTGCTGCTGTGGCTGCCCCAGTGGCGGCGGCAGGCCGCCAGCGGCGTAACGGGGGCACGCGCCCTGCATAGCCGGGGGATATGGCGCTCGCCACTCGCCTGGCAGGTGACCCTGTTCCTGGGGATCAACTCCCTTATCTATTACGTGATCATCGGCTGGCTGCCGGCAATTTTACAGAGCCACGGCTACAGCGAAACCCAGGCGGGATCGATGCACGGCCTGTTGCAGCTGGCGACGGCGGCCCCCGGGCTGGCGGTACCGCTGATCCTGCACCGCATGAAAGATCAGCGCCTGCTGGCCGGGGCGGTGGCGTTGATGTGCGCCCTTAGCGCGGCGGGCTTCTGGTTTATGCCCGATCGGGCGGTGGTCTGGACGCTGATATTTGGTTTTGGCTCGGGCGCGACCATGATCCTCGGCCTGACCTTTATCGGCCTGCGCGCCAGTTCGGCCCATCAGGCGGCGGCCCTGTCGGGAATGGCGCAGTCGGTGGGGTATCTGCTGGCGGCCTGCGGCCCGCCGCTGATGGGGAAAATTCACGACGCCAGCGGCGACTGGCATATTCCGCTATTGGGCTGCGCGCTGGCGTCGGTGGTGATGGCGGTCTGCGGCATTCTTGCCGGGCGCGACCGGGAGATCGCGCCACGCTAAAAGCCGTTTAGCCCTGCGCCGCCCGCAGCATAGCCTGCACCAGCGGCGCCGGGCGGCCGTCCAGGGCGGCGCGCTCATGCTGGAACAGGGTCGCCACAAAGAACGGATGGGTGACCAGCTCTACGGCGCGGATATCGCCCTGCTCATCCCAGCCAGTAACGCGCAGGTCCCCTTTCTCCAGCTCCTGGGCAAAGTCTTCAGAAACACCGTAGTTACAGTGATATCCCTCAACAATCTCTTCCCGGCCATAGGCTTTGGCAATCAGCGTATTGGCACGCAGTTCAATGGCGTTGGTCACCTCCACCAGCGAACAGCTGAGCGGGGCAATTACCATGCGTCCTTCAGCGTCGGTTTCGGCGTGCGCCGCATCGTGCCAGCCCAGCACATTACGCGCATACTCAATAAGCGCATGCTGGAACCCGCCGCAGGTACCTAAAAAGGGCACGCTGTTTTCGCGGGCGTAGCGGGAGGCAATAAAGGCGGCTTGCGCATTTTTATAGGGGCTTGCCGGTACCAGCCAGATGGCATCATAGCCCACCAGATCTTCCGGGCTGGTAAGCTCGGGGGTGGCCAGCCAGTCGTAATCGGCGGTGAGATCCAGCACGGCGGCGGCATCGTCGATGGCCAAAGGGATCGCCTGATGCGCAATGACGTCGGGGTTATAATCACCGACCAGCGCAATACGGAGTGTGTTTTTTACCGGGGAGAGTTCCATTGAGTGATCCTTATGCCAGAAAATTCCAGATAACATAAGGAACCTCAGACTACCGATCTTTTGCCGATATCACAACACCTTAAAATAAGGGGCAAAAATGATAAGCTCCGCTATGGTAGCCTTGAGATCCAGCTTGCGGAAACAGAGTGACCATGAAAACAAAAATTCTGGTAAGCGCCTGTCTTTTAGGCCATCAGGTTCGCTATAACGGCAGCGCCAAAGCGCAGCTTTCGGCACTGCTGCAACGCTTACGGAATGACGGCCGGGTGGTGGTTCACTGCCCGGAGCTGGCGGCAGGTATGCCTACTCCGCGTCTGCCCGCCGAAATCATTCAGGGTGAAGGCACGGATGTGTTGGCCGAACGGGCGCGGATTGTGGAAAGTGACGGGACCGACGTTACCGCTCAGTATCAGCTTGCCGCCTGGCTGGCGCTGCAAACCGCGCTAAAGAGCGGCTGCGGCGCGGCGCTTCTTACCGACGGCAGCCCAACCTGCGGTAGCCAGACAATTTATGATGGCACCTTTAGCAATCAACGCCGGGCCGGAATGGGCGTCGCCGCGGCGCTACTGTGCCAGCATGGCATTACGGTTTTCGCGGAACATCAGGTGTCTGAACTTATGGCCTGGGCCGGGGAGAAAAACAGTGATCCAGTGTAAACGCCTCTATGACGCAGCAAGTTCGCAGGACGGCTACCGCATTCTGGTAGACCGGCTCTGGCCGCGCGGCATCAAAAAAACGGCGCTGGCTTACGACGAGTGGTGCAAAACCCTGGCGCCGTCGGCGGCGCTGCGTAAAGCCTTTCACAGCGAAACCATCGATTTTGCCAGCTTTAGCGAGGCTTACCGGGCCGAGCTGGCTGCGCAGAGGGATGAAGTCGCGCGTATTGCAGCGCTTGCGCAGAAGCAGACCGTCACCCTGCTGTACGGGGCCAAAGATAGCCAGCACAACCATGCCCAGGTGCTGGCCGCCTGGCTGCGCGCGCTTTAACTCATTCGATCATCTGGGCATCGAGCATTTCCGGGTGCTGCTCCGGGTCGAGCGGCAGCAGATGCTCCGGGCGAACAAAGGCATAGCCGTGCTGATTGTCCAGCGCAATCACATCCCCGGTTACCAGCCACAGTGCGCGATTTGCAGAGGCGGGTAATTCCGTTATGACACCGTTTACCGGGTTTAAAAAGCGCTGCCCTGGCTGGCAAAGGCCAAATAATTCAACGGCTTTTCCGATATTGCGGCGACCGGCTGGCGTACGGGCGCCAATAATCATTGCCAGATTGCCGGGATGGAGCTGGAACATTCTTCTCTCGTCATAAAAAAGTTGCGGGGCTAAGATTATTCTTAAACTGACCGCCTGCCGCAATCACTTTCTCCATCTTTTCTTCATTAATCCTGCATTTTTGCCGGTTATAGTGGCAATGTTCTCTCCTTGACCAGAGAACATCATTCCGTAATTAAGATGTCATTTGCCCCGGCTCAACCCCGGGGCTTTTTTATGGGGCCAGGATCGCAGGCTACAGGATATATAAAATTTTTATCATTCGTGTTTTACTATACGCTGAAGCCTAATTTTTCAGCAAAACATACAGATACAGGCTCTGTATGGGAGTCAAACAGCGTCATGTCGGATATTATTCTTGCCCGTGTATCAGAAACCCTCGCAACTGAACACTCTCTGGAAAGCCTGGTCCGCCAGCTGCTTGAAATGCTGGAGATCGTTACCGACATGGAGTCGACCTACCTCACCAAAATCGACGTGAATGCGCGCCTGCAGCACATTCTCTACGCCCGCAACAGCAAGCAGATGCAGATCCCCGAAGGGCTGAGCGTGCCATGGGGCGATACGCTCTGCAAACGCGCCATTGAGTCCGGCTGCTTTTACAGCGATGACGTGGGCAGCCAGTTTGCCGATTGCGATGCCGCGAAGGCGCTGGGCATTACCAGCTATATGGGTATCCCGGTGCATCTTGCCGATGGTTCGCTGTACGGCACCCTGTGCGCCACCAGCACCCGTAAACAGCCGCTCAGTGAACGGGGGCAGCAGGTGCTGAAACTCTTTGCCGGATTAATCGGCCAGTATATTGAGAAAGAGTCGCTGGTCCGTCAGCTGCGGGAAGCCAACGCCGCGCTTATTGCCTACTCCTATACCGACGCCCTGACGGGACTGCCTAATCGCCGGGCGATTTTCGATAATCTCACCACCCTCTTCTCACTGGCGCGCCATCTGGATGTG
>DKMV01000098.1:4495-4794 GCA_002469605.1 Leclercia sp. UBA7405 | reverse complement strand
TGCTGCGCGGTGTGGTTTTCACCCTCTCCCCTTTGGGGAGAGGGCCGGAGTGAGGGGAATATTACGGCTTGGTCGCAATCAATACCGCACGCATCGGGGCCGGGTAGCCCTCAATGGTTTTGCTCTGGTCGTTCGGATCGAGGAAGTCGGCCAGCGACTCGGTGGTCAGCCATTCGGTGCGGCGCTGCTCCTCCGTAGAGGTCACGCAGACATCGGCGATACGCACATCCACAAACCCGCACTTCTCCAGCCACTTCTTCAGCGCTGCGGCGGAAGGAATAAAGTAGACGTTACGCATC
>DKMV01000098.1:0-4238 GCA_002469605.1 Leclercia sp. UBA7405 | reverse complement strand
GTAGACGTTACGCATCTGGGCATAGCGGTCGCCCGGCACCAGCACCGCATTTTCGTCCCCCTCAATCACCAGGGTTTCGAGCACCAGCTCGCCGCCGCTGACCAGCTGATCTTTCAGCTGCCACAGGTGTTCCAGCGGGGAGCGGCGATGGTAGAGCACGCCCATAGAAAAGACGGTATCGAAGGCGGCAAGCGCCGGTAGCTGCTCGATGCCCAGCGGCAGCAGGTGCGCGCGCTGATCGTTACCTAACAATTTACGCACCGCTTCAAACTGGCAGAGGAACAGCTGCATCGGGTCGATGCCGACCACCAGATGCGCGCCTGCGCCAATCATGCGCCACATGTGATACCCGCTACCGCAACCCACGTCGAGAACGGTGCGGCCCGCCAGATCGGAGAGGTGCGGCAGCACGCGGTCCCATTTCCAGTCGGAACGCCATTCGGTGTCGATGTTCAGGCCATAGAGCGAGAAGGGCCCTTTGCGCCAGGGCATCAGATTGCGCATCAGCTTTTCAAGGCGGATCATCTGCCCTTCACTCAGGGGCGTTTCGCTTTCGGCGGTAACGCTGTGCAGCAGATCCAGCTTGTACGGGGTCATCTCCGGCAGAAACTCTACCGCATTGCTCCACTGCTTAAACTGGCCGTGCAGCTGCTCGCGCTGCCAGGCGGCAACCTGGGCAGGCAGGGTCTCAAGCCAGTGGGAGAGATGATTTTTGGCGATCAGCTGATAGAAGTTACCGAAATCGATCATGCCGTTTTACCGCCTTTCAGTGCCACCAGCGAGCCAAAGTTAAAGCACTGGAACCACAGCTCGCTGTGCTCAAAGCCGGCCTTATGCAGGCGCGCCTTGTGGGCTTCTACCGAATCGGTGAGCATCACGTTCTCCAGCATGCTGCGCTTCTGGCTAATCTCCAGTTCGCTGTAGCCGTTGGCGCGTTTGAAATCGTGGTGCATGTTAAAGAGCAGCTCGCCGACGGTGGCATCTTCGAAGCTGAACTTCTCAGAGAGCACCAGCGCGCCGCCCGGGTTCAGCCCCTGATAGATTTTATCCAGCAGCAGCTGGCGATCTTCGGGCACCAGGAATTGCAGCGTAAAGTTAAGCACCACCATAGAGGCGTTTTTGATTTCGATATGGCGGATATCGCCCTCGACAACCTCAACCGGGGTAGGTGCCTTATACGCATCGATATGGCGGCGGCAGCGCTCAACCATCGCCGGGGAGTTATCCACGGCGATAATTTTGCAGCCTTCGTGATGAACATTACGACGAACCGACAGCGTAGCCGCGCCCAGCGAACATCCCAGATCGTAAACCTGCGTGCCGGGCTGCACAAAGCGTTCCGCCAGCATGCCGATCATGGAGATGATATTGGAATAACCAGGAACCGAGCGCTGGATCATATCCGGGAAGACTTCAGCTACCCGTTCATCAAAGGTCCAGTCGCCCAGACTGGCGATAGGCGCAGAAAAAAGCGTGTCGCGATCTGACATAACGTAAAAATCCGGGAAAAATAAAGGGGCGTATTGTGCGCTAATGCAGGGAGAAAACCAACTCCCACGGCATATACCAGAGGTTAGCCAGCACCATTAGCAACAGCGAACACCAGGTGGCGCTCATACCGGAGCGACGCCAGCGGAATAGCCGGTTGTGAAAGCCGTAGTAGTGCATCAGGCGTCCGGCAATCAGCAGCAGGCCGCAGACGTGCAGCATCCAGGTTTCGGCGCCGTTCATCTCCATAAATAACAGCAGGATCATCCCCGTGGGAATGTACTCCACCGCATTGCCGTGCACGCGAATCGCACTTTGCAGTTCAGAAAAACCGCCGTCGCCATAGGAGACGCGGTACAACATCCGCAGACGTACGACATTAAAAGAAAACGTAATTAACAGTAACGCACCCAGAACCGCATACAGCGCGCTGACCATACAAACTCCCTGTGATCTCGCAGATGGCGCTTCTATGATAGGGGTTGCCGTTAGAAAAGAGAAGATTGTTGTGGAATGGAGGGGGCCGGGCCAAGGGAGGGAAGCGCGGCCCGCAGGGCCGGCCACAGGATATCCACCAGCTCCGGGGCGTGGGCGATATCGGGCGTATGCAGGAACAGATAGGGGGTAGTGGTCTGCTCCCACTTTGCCAGCGTTTGCAGCCAGACGGCGAACATCTGCTGGTTTTGCTGCATATCATCGCTACCGATAAACCTGACCATCGGGTTGTGGGCGGTCACCACCGCATGCACCGGCACCTTCGGTTTTTTCCGCTGGGCGTCGATAACCGCTTCGCTGTGGGGCAGGGCGGAGTGCACCGGGCGGCTGTCCAGCAAGGTGCGGTTGATCCCCCGCTCGTGCAGGCCGCGGTTAAGCGCCTTTTCGGCGTCGCCTTTCTCGAAAAACTGCGGATGGCGCACTTCAACGCCATAGGTAAATTCCTTCGGCAGACCGTCAAGAAACGCCCACAGGGCCGGCAGATCGCGCGGCCCGAAGGCGGCGGGAAGCTGCAGCCAGTACTGCCCGATGCGGTTAGCCAGCGGCGACATGCGGCTGAAAAACTCTTCGGTCAGATCGCCACAGTTACGCAGCGCGGCATTATGGGAGATGGTGGCCGGGAATTTAAAACAGAAGCGAAAGTCGTCGGTGGTCTGCTCGCGCCAGCGGTCGACAATCTCCGCGCGCGGCAGGGCGTAGAGGGTGGTGTTACCCTCCACGCAGTTAAAATGACGGGCATACTCCTCAAGACCCGTGATGCCCAGGCGCACCCATTTCGGGTGCGACCACTGGGGCAGGCCCAGGTAGATCATAAGGCGTTTACAATCTCATCCGTGCTGCGCACGCGGCCAATACGCGGGAAGATATGGGTCATGCTCCCCTGATGCTGTTCGGCCGAGGCGGCGCTGCAGGCATCTTCCGCCACCACCAGGTTAAAACCCAGCTCCCAGGCGTTGCGGGCGGTGGATTCCACGCCAATGTTAGTCGAGATACCGCACAGAATAATGGTGTCGATACCGCGGCGGCGCAGCTGGAGCTCCAGATCCGTGCCGTAGAAGGCACCCCACTGGCGCTTGGTCACTTCGATATCACCGTCGCGTTTGCCGAGCGCGGTCGGGTAGGTCCACCAGTTGTCCGGCAGGGCATGGCCCGCCAGCTGGGCATCCACCGGCTGTTTCAGGGCTTCGGCAAAGTCGGCAGACCAGCCCACGCGTACCAGGATGACCGGCGATCCGCTGGCGCGGCACTTCTCCGCCAGGCGGGCGCTGCGCTGAACCACCTCTTCTGCGGTATGGGGGCCACCGGCGAAGGGCAGGATCCCTTCCTGAAGGTCGATAACCACAAGGGCGGTTTTGCTGGCGTCAAGGTTAAACATAAATTCTCCTGTTAAATAAATCGCTTCGGTACACCTTACGCTGCCCGGGCCTGTTGTGGTTCTGATATTTTTGTTAATTTTTGTGAGAATATGCAAGATGCGGGCAGCAATCGCGCTTCAGACCCTGCTTCGCACTTATCGTCCGGCGGAATTTCCAGTATAATAGCCGCCTTTTTTCATCCAGTTGTGACATACAAAAAAGCTGCGACATAGTAGCCTGCATACCAGGCAACATTTAGCCGGCGGCTAAGTTAAGGGATATCTCATGCGTACAGAATATTGCGGGCAGCTGCGTCAGTCCCACGTTGGACAGCAGGTTACCCTGTGTGGTTGGGTCAACCGTCGTCGTGATCTTGGTAGCCTTATCTTTATCGATCTGCGCGACCGCGAAGGTATCGTGCAGGTGTTCTTCGATCCGGATCGCGCGGATGCGTTAAAACTGGCCTCTGAACTGCGTAATGAGTTCTGCATCCAGGTGACCGGTACCGTGCGTGCCCGTGACGCCAAAAACATCAATGCGGATATGGCGACCGGCGAAATTGAAGTGCTGGCCTCCGATCTGACCATCATTAACCGTTCAGATTCGCTGCCGCTTGACTCCAACCACGTCAATACCGAAGAAGCGCGTCTGAAATACCGCTACCTGGATCTGCGTCGCCCGGAGATGGCCCAGCGCCTGAAAACCCGCGCTAAAATCACCAGCCTGGTGCGCCGCTTTATGGACGATCACGGTTTCCTCGATATCGAAACCCCGATGCTGACCAAAGCGACCCCGGAAGGCGCGCGCGACTACCTGGTGCCTTCCCGCGTCCATAAAGGCAAATTCTACGCCCTGCCGCAGTCCCCTCAGCTGTTCAAACAGCTGCTGATGATGTCCGGC
>DKMV01000340.1 GCA_002469605.1 Leclercia sp. UBA7405 | reverse complement strand
GCCCTGACGGATCCACACCTCCTCCTGGGCCAGCTTGCGGTCAAATTCGGCGTTTTGCAGCTCTTCAACCCGCAGCGCCTCCTCTTTCTCCAGCAGGTACTGATCGTAGTTGCCTGGATAGGTCACCAGCTTGCCGCGATCGAGGTCGACAATACGGGTGGCCATATTGCGGATAAACGAACGGTCATGGGAGATAAAGATAATGGTGCCGTTAAAGGTTTTCAGGAACCCTTCCAGCCAGTCGATAGTCTCGATATCCAGGTGGTTGGTCGGTTCGTCGAGCAGCAGCACTTTCGGACCGCTGACCAGCGCCCGGCCCAGAGCGGCCTTACGCAGCCAGCCGCCGGAGAGCGAGGCCAGCGGCGTGTCGGCCTGCAGGCCTAACTGCTCCAGCACCTCGTTGATGCGGCTCTCGATCTGCCACAGATTGTGGTGATCCAGCAGCTCCTGCAGGCGCGCCATCTCATTGAGGTTTTTATCGCTCGGGTCGGTCATCACCAGATGGGAGATCTCGTGGTAACTTTTCAGGTACTCGGCCTGCTCTTCAATGCCTTCGGCCACGAAATCGTAGACGCTGCCGGCGACGTTGCGCGGCGGATCCTGCTGCAGACGCGAGACGATCAGATCCTGCTCATAAACGATGCGGCCGTCATCCAGCCCCTGCTCGCGGTTGAGGATCTTCATCAGGGTGGATTTACCCGCCCCGTTACGCCCTACCAGACAGACGCGCTCGTTATCTTCGATATGCAGCTCAGTGTTATCGAGAAGCGGCGCGTCGCTGAACGAAAGCCAGGCGCCGTGCATACTAATTAGTGACATTTACTTTTCCTTTCAGGCGGCGGTGATCAGCCAGCAGTTGTGGATCTGACGGTTGCGGGCGAAGTCCTGGGAGAGCGTTTTTTGACTGATTTCTTGTGCTTTTAGCCCCAGTTTTTCCAGCCCGTCATGATCCATGCGGAAGCCGCGTTTGTTGTTTGAGAACATGATGGTGCCGCCTTTGCGCAGCAGGCGCTTCAGGTCGGTCATCAGGCGCAGGTGGTCGCGCTGCACGTCAAAGGAGTCTTCCATGCGCTTGGAGTTGGAGAAGGTCGGCGGATCGATAAAGATCAGATCGAACTGCTCGTCGGTATCGCGCAGCCAGCCCAGCACATCCGCCTGCATCAGGCGATGCTGGCGACCGGTCAGGCCGTTCAGGCGAAGGTTGCGCTCTGCCCACTCAAGGTAGGTGCGCGACATATCCACGGTCGTGGTGGTGCGCGCCCCGCCCAGCCCGGCGTGCACGCTGGCGCTGCCGGTATAGGAGAAGAGGTTAAGGAAATCTTTCCCCTTGCTCATCTGACCCAGCATGCGGCGGGCGATGCGGTGATCGAGGAACAGACCGGTGTCGAGGTAATCCGTCAGGTTCACCCACAGACGGGCGTTGTACTCGCCCACTTCGATGAAATCGCCCTTTTCGCCCATCTTCTGGTACTGGTTTTTACCCTTCTGACGTTCGCGGGTTTTCAGCACCAGCTTGTTCGGGGAGATACCCAGCACGGCGATGGTGGCGGCGATCACGTCCAGCATGCGCTGGCGCGCTTTCTGCGCATCGATGGTTTTCGGCGGCGCATACTCCTGCACCACCACCCAGTCGGCATAGCGGTCTACCGCCACGTTGTATTCCGGCAGATCGGCATCATACAGGCGGTAGCACTCGATACCCTCCTGCTTCGCCCACTTCTCGTACTTTTTGAGGTTTTTACGCAGGCGGTTGGCGTAGTCTTCCGCTACCGTTGCAGGCTTGCTCTCAGCGGTCTTTTCAGAGAGGTGATAGTTCTTCTGCACGCAGTCCAGCGGGCCGTTCTTGGCCTTGAACTGACGCTCGGAGCGCAGCTGCAAGCAGCTCAGCAGCTCCGGGGAGGCGCTGAACAGCGACAGGTTCCAGCCGCCAAACTGATCTTTCATGATCCGCCCCAGCAGGCTGTGCAGGGCAATCAGCGCCGGCTCGCTGCCCAGACGCTCGCCGTACGGCGGGTTGCTGATAACGGTGCCGTACGGCCCCTTCGGCAGCGGGTTGGTTAACTGCGCCACATCTTTGATTTCGAAATCGATCAGCTCGCCAATGCCGGCGCGACGGGCGTTACTGCGCGCGCGTTCAATCACGCGGGCATCGCTGTCGGAGCCGTAAAAACGCGAATCGTAGGCGGCAAGCCCGGCACGGGCGCGGGTCTGGGCTTCGGCTTTCACCTCTTTCCAGATGGCCTCATCATGCTGCGCCCAGCCGCTGAAGCCCCAGTTACCGCGGTGCAGGCCCGGCGCACGATCGGTGGCGTACATCGCCGCTTCGATCAATAGGGTACCGGAACCGCACATGGGATCGAGCATCGGCGTGCCCGGCTGCCAGCCAGAGCGCATCACGATGGCGGCCGCCAGGTTCTCTTTAATAGGGGCGGCACCGGTACGATCGCGGTAGCCGCGCTGGTGCAGGCCCTGGCCGCTCAGATCCAGCGCGATGCTCGCCGTATCGTCTTTCAGCCAGACGTTGATACGCAGATCGGGATTTTCACGATCGACGTTCGGGCGCTCAAGATTTTTGCGCGTAAAGCTGTCGACGATGGCGTCTTTGACGCGCAGGGCACCGTACTGGCTGTTGCGGATCTCATCGTTGAGCCCGCTGAAGTGCACCGCGAAGGTGGCGCCCGGCGCGAAGATCTCTGCCCAGTTGATCATCTGTACGCCGGTGTAGAGATCGAGATCGCTATAGACCTTGCACTCTTTCATCGGCAGCATGATGCGCGAGGCCAGCCGGCTCCACATCAGGCTCTGGTAAATAAGCCGCGTGTCGCCCTCAAAATGGACACCACCCTGAACCACCTGACAGGCTTCTGCACCCATCGCTTCCAGTTCAGTTTTTAACAGCTCTTCCAGCCCACGGGCCGTACTGGCAAACAGAGAATTCATAATGTCACTTTTACGCTTAGAAAATTGCTGCGCATTATAGCTAATATGCGCGCTATGTCATAAAGTTGAGGGCTTATTTTCATTAGTGGGAGCTTGCCGTGGCGACGTTATCCAGGCTTTTTATCCATCCGGTCAAATCGATGCGTGGAATTGGGCTATCCCATGCGCTCGCAGATAGTAGCGGTTTTGCCTTCGACAGAATTTTTATGCTGACAGAAACGGACGGCACTTTTATCACCGCGCGTCAGTTTCCCCAGCTGGTCCGCTTTATCCCTGCCCCCCTGCACGATGGCCTGCACCTGACGGCGCCGGATGGCTCCAGCGCGATAGTGCGTTTTAGTGATTTCGCCCAGAACAGCGCCCCGACGGAAGTATGGGGTAACCATTTTACCGCCCTTATTGCGCCTGATGCCATTAACCGCTGGCTGAGCGGCTTTTTCGCCCGCGACGTGCAGCTGCGCTGGGTTGGGCCAGAGCTTACCCGTCGCGTAAAACGTCGGGACGACGTTCCCCTCTCTTTTGCTGACGGTTATCCCTATCTGCTGACCAACGAAGCGTCGCTACGGGATCTGCAAAACCGCTGCCATGCCAGCGTGCAAATGGAGCAGTTCCGCCCGAACATCGTGGTCACCGGCGCGCAGCCGTGGGAAGAGGACACCTGGAAGGTGATTCGTATTGGCAGCGTCATTTTTGATGTGGTCAAACCCTGCAGCCGCTGCATCTTTACCACCATCAGCCCGGAAAAAGGACAGAAGCACCCGTCCGGCGAGCCGCTGAAAACCCTGCAATCCTTCCGCACTGCGCAGGATAACGGCGACGTGGATTTCGGCCAGAACCTTATTCCCCGAAGCAGCGGTGTGATCCGCGTGGGCGACGAGGTTGAGATCCTGACCACGGGTCCGGGTAAAGTCTACGGCCCGGGAGCGACGGACGAAGAAGAAGAGATTCCAGATACCCAGCCGCAAAGCGCGGTGACGCTGCAGTGGCAGGAGAAGACCCTGAACGGCAATAATCAGCAGATTTTACTGGAGCAGCTTGAGCAGGCGGGTATTCGCATCCCTTACTCCTGCCGGGCGGGCATTTGCGGTAGCTGTCGGATTACGCTGGTAGAGGGGGAAGTGAGCGCCCTGAAGAAATCGGCCATTGGCAACGACGGCACCATTTTGTGCTGTAGCTGCGTGCCGAAAACCTCGCTGCGGCTGGCGCCTTAAACCGCCTGTTCGAGGCTGTAGGCTTCCAGACGGAGCTGCGGCCTGAGGCGATCGTTCATTACCTTGATTGCATCACCCAGCTGCATAGTACGCCCGGCTATCACCACGCCGGGCTGCGCCAGCAGACAGAGCGTGGCATTTTCGCCCGGCTCCACCACCAGCAAACTCACCTCTTCCGCCGTATCGCTCAGGCTCACGCAGGCGGCATCACCCGTTACCGGGCTCCAGGCCTGGCTATGCGCAAGAAAGTGCCAGCTTTTTGGCATCTGCGGTTTCAGGAAGCGGATAGCAACTAAGGCGTTCAGCACCAGTTCGGCACGCTGTTCTGCAGAGAGGTCCAGATCGCGGCACTTCTCGTCGAAAGAGAAATAGAGCGCGGCATCGTCAACACAAAAGCCGGCGGGGGCGAAAGCATCGGGGGTTAACATTCGGCGGGCAAAACGAGAGCGGAACAGCATACCGTTGGCGAGATCGAGCATCATGCGATCGTGTTCATCACAATAATACCAGCGCCAGTTATCGTCAGGTTTAATACGCATTTGCCTCTCCCGTCCCCGAAACGTCCTGTCGTAATAAAGTCCTTATTACCGCTTCGCTTTTATTAGTTCAATAATCAAAGACCACAATGTCTAAATTAGCAACAGTCCCGGAATATAAAACAACCAGAGCCGGAAATAAAGCCCTGGTTGCCATATTGCGCCGAAGGTTAGAGGTAATTAACGATTTCTTTTATCAGCGGTGGGCCTTTGAAAATAAAACCTGAATAGATTTGTACAAGCGAAGCGCCAGCGGCCATTTTTTCTCGCGCGGCGATAACCGAATCGATTCCGCCTACGCCAATAATGGGCAGTTGACCTTTTAATTCTGCCGACAGACGGCGAATAATCTCTGTGCTTTTTAATTGTACCGGTCGGCCGCTTAAACCTCCCGCTTCGTTACAATGCTTCATGCCCTGCACAAGAGAGCGATCCAGGGTGGTATTTGTGGCGATAACACCATCAATATTATGGCGAAGTAGACTGTCGGCTACCTGGATCAATTCTTCTTCAGAAAGATCCGGGGCGATCTTCACCGCCACCGGCACATATTTATGGTGCAGTGCCTGCAGCTCTTGCTGCTTATTTTTTATTGCCGTTAAGAGATCGTCGAGGGCTTCGCCATATTGCAGAGAGCGCAGCCCCGGCGTATTTGGCGACGAAATATTGATCGCGATATATCCGGCGTAGGCATAGACTTTTTCCATACAAATCAGATAGTCATCTTTGCCCTGCTCTACCGGGGTATCTTTATTTTTGCCGATATTGATGCCCAATACGCCATCGAAATGGGCTTTTTTGACGTTCTCAACCAGGTTGTCCACCCCGAGGTTGTTGAAGCCCATGCGGTTGATCAGCCCTTCGGCCTCTACCAGACGGAACAGGCGAGGTTTGTCGTTACCCGGCTGAGGGCGCGGGGTGATGGTGCCGATCTCGATCGATCCAAAACCCATGGCGCCAAGCGCGTCGATGCACTCGCCGTTTTTGTCCAGCCCGGCCGCCAGTCCCAGCGGATTTTTAAAGGTTAAGCCCATGCACTGCACTGGCTTATCCATCACTTTCTGGCGCACCAGCGCTGCCAGCGGCGTGCCGGTAATGCGATGTAATTGCTGGAAGGTCAACTCATGAGCGCGCTCTGGATCGAGCTGAAAAAGGGCTTTACGAACGAAGGGGTAGTACATGAACTCTCCTGGATTCCCGGTGTGCAAACCGGGGGCGTATTATGTTCGATCGCAGCGGGAAAGGGAATTGACCTTTAGCAAAAAAAGCGCTGTCTGGCGCAATCGTTTACTTTCCCCCTCTTCTTTATTCATTTTTCGGCATTTCACTTGCGGATAAATCATTTAGTGGAATAAGCGGGCGGTGACACACTCAATGCAAATGTTATCAATGTTGGTTAAAAGCAAACAATTGGTTATAAGGAGCATGTATGCGCGTCATCACTCTGGCCGGAAGTCCGCGTTTTCCCTCGCGTTCCAGCGCCCTGTTGGAATATGCCCGTGAACAACTTACGTCGCTGGATATTGAAGTGTGCCACTGGAATTTACACAACTTCGCGCCAGAGGATCTGCTCTATGCCCGCTTCGATAGCCCGGCGCTGAAAACCCTGACCGAACAGCTGAAAAGCGCGGATGGATTAATAGTCGCGACGCCCGTCTATAAGGCGTCGTTCTCCGGGGCGTTAAAAACCCTGCTCGACCTGCTGCCCGAGCGCGCGCTGGAGGGCAAAGTGGTGCTGCCGCTGGCGACCGGCGGAACGGTGGCGCATCTGCTGGCGGTAGATTACGCCCTGAAGCCGGTGCTCAGCGCTTTGAAGGCCCAGGAGATCCTGCACGGCGTCTTTGCCGACGACTCGCAGGTGATTGATTACCAGCATAAACCGCAGTTTACCCCCAACCTGCAAACCCGCCTCGACAGCGCGCTGGAGACCTTCTGGCAGGCGCTGCATCGCCGTGACGTGCAGGTTCCCGCTTTTGGCCATCTGAAAGGAGTCGCCCATGTTTGAAACCCTTACCCGGATTAGCCTCGCCGGCCTGCTGGCCCTGACCGGTCTGGCATATGCCGCAGAGCCAGCCCCGGAAAGCCTGCGTATCGGCTATCAGAAAGGCAGCGTCAGCATGGTGCTGGCCAAAAGCCACCAGATGCTGGAAAAACGCTATCCCAATACCAAATTTTCCTGGGTGGAATTTCCTGCCGGGCCGCAGATGCTGGAGGCGCTGAACGTCGGCAGCATCGATCTTGGCAGTACGGGTGATATTCCGCCGATCTTCGCCCAGGCCGCCGGTGCGGACCTGGTGTACGTGGGCGTGGAGCCGCCGAAGCCGAAAGCGGAAGTGATCCTGGTGGCGGAAGATAGCCCGATTAAAACCGTGGCCGATCTCAAAGGGCGAAAAGTGGCCTTTCAGAAAGGCTCCAGCTCGCACAATCTGCTGCTGCGTGCGCTCCAGCAGGCGGGCCTGACCTTCAAAGATATTCAGCCGGTGTATCTCTCCCCGGCAGATGCCCGCGCCGCCTTCCAGCAGCACAGCGTCGACGCCTGGGCCATCTGGGACCCCTACTACTCCGCCGTGCTGCTGCAGGGGGGCGTAAAAGTGCTGAAAGATGGCGAAACCCTGAAACAGACCGGCTCCTTCTATCTGGCCGCGCGTCCGTATGCCCAACAGAATGGCGACTTTATTCAGGGAGTACTGAACACCTTCAGCGAAGCGGATGGCCTCACCCTGAGCAAGCGACAGGAGAGTATTGCCCTACTGGCGAAAACCATGGGCCTGCCGGAGCCGGTGATCGCCACCTATTTTGACCATCGGCCGCCGACGGTTATCAAACCGGTGGATGCCCATACCGCCGCGCTGCAACAGCAGACCGCCGACCTCTTCTATGACAATCGCCTGGTACCGAAAAAAATCGATATTCGCGACCGTATCTGGCAACCCACTGCGCTTAAAGGAGCTAAATCATGAGTCTGAATCTGTTCTGGTTTTTACCTACCCATGGTGATGGACACTATCTTGGCACCGAAGAGGGTTCGCGCCCGGTGGACCACGCCTATCTCCAGCAGATTGCCCAGGCGGCGGACCGGATTGGCTTTACCGGAGTGCTGATCCCCACCGGGCGCTCCTGCGAGGATGCCTGGCTGGTGGCGGCCTCGATGATCCCTGTGACCCAGCGGCTGAAGTTCCTCGTCGCCCTGCGCCCGAGCGTGACCTCCCCGACCGTGGCGGCGCGTCAGGCGGCGACCCTGGATCGCTTATCAAACGGTCGCGCCCTGTTCAACCTGGTGACCGGCAGCGATCCGCAGGAGCTGGCGGGAGACGGCGTCTTTTTAGATCACAGCGAGCGCTACGAAGCCTCGGCCGAATTTACCCGCGTCTGGCGTCGCGTACTGCAAGGCGAAACGGTCGATTACGCCGGAAAGTATGTCAACGTGCGCGGCGCGCGTCTGCTGTTCGACCCGGTACAGATCGGAAGAG
>DKMV01000110.1:15141-28350 GCA_002469605.1 Leclercia sp. UBA7405 | reverse complement strand
TTTCAAAACCCTGGCTGAAGGTCAGCGCGTTGAGTTCGAAATCACTAACGGTGCCAAAGGCCCTTCTGCTGCTAACGTAATCGCTCTGTAATCCAGACGAGACAGCAAGAATTTCAAAACCCGCTCATTGAGCGGGTTTTTTTCGTTCTGTATCAGTTGAACAGATACAAATGCAAGAAGCTGGCGACGATCATCAGACTCAGTACCACCATTCCCGCGCTCATTATGTTCTCTTTCATACCGGCACCCTCAAAAAATGATGGCCCAGCGTGACAGAGAAAAATTAAGACAACATTAACGACACGGCTTTTAATGCCCGTTGGCAGCAGAAAAGAGCCAGAATGCGAGCGCGGTCATCATAAACGACCCCAGCAGGTTCAGCGCGATGTTGAGCAGCGCCCAGGCGGCGCGTCCCTCCTGCAACAAAAAGACGACTTCAGCAGAGAAGGTCGAGAAGGTGGTCAGCCCGCCGCAGAAACCGGTGGTTATCAGCAACTTCCACAGCGGATCGATATGGGTCATTCGGTTGAACCAGGCCAGCCCCAGACCAATGATAAAAGCCCCCATCAGGTTGGCGGTCAGGGTGCCCAGAGGAATCATCTGGTGCGCCGGATTCAAACGCATACTGAGTAGCCAGCGCGCCACGCTACCCGTCCCCCCGCCAATAAATACCGCTAAAAGAAGTTGAAACACGGTCAATACCTGCTATTTGATGTGTAAGGCTAAAGAGTGTAACGCCGTTTAAGGCAGGGGGAAAATATGTACGTTGCGGTAGGGCAATTTGCGGTCACGCCACGCTGGCAGGAGAACGCCGAAACCTGTGTGTCGCTGATGGCGCAGGCGGCGCGGCAGGGGGCATCGCTGCTGGTGCTGCCTGAAGCGTTGCTGGCGCGGGATGATAACGACCCGGACCTGTCGGTAAAGTCGGCGCAGCCGCTGGATGGCGGCTTTTTAACGCGTCTGCTGGCTGAGAGCGCCCGTAATCGCCTCACAACGGTGCTGACGATCCACGTGCCCTCCACGGCAGGCAGGGCCATTAATACGCTGGTGGTGCTGCGGGGCGGTGAAATTGTGGAGCAGTATGCCAAGCTGCATCTTTACGACGCCTTTAGCATCCAGGAGTCGCGACGGGTGGATGCCGGTACCAGGGTGCCGTCGTTGATAGAAATCGACGGGATCCGTCTTGGACTCATGACCTGCTACGATCTGCGCTTCCCGGAAATGGCGCTCAGCCTGGCGCTCGCCGGCGCACAGGTGCTGGTCCTGCCTGCCGCATGGGTGAAAGGCCCGCTAAAAGAGCATCACTGGGCGACGCTGCTGGCGGCCCGGGCGCTGGATACCACCTGCTACCTGGTGGCGGCAGGGGAGTGCGGCAGTAAAAATATCGGTCAGAGCCGGATCCTTGATCCCCTGGGCGTGACTATTGCCGCCGCGGCAGAAGCCCCCGCGTTGCTCTTTGCAGAAATTAGCCCGGCGCGTATAGCCCATGCGCGCGCGCAGTTGCCGGTCTTAACTAACCGCCGATTTGCGCCACCGCAATTATTATGATGATTTTTTCAACAAGGCTTGATTCACCTTGTTACAGATTGCTATTGTGTCTGCGCGCGAAATGCCCGTTAATACATTCGGGTTTTTAAGGCGCATTACGTAGCCTGTTTCAAGTTAAGAAGGTATCTATGGGTGAGATTAGTATTACCAAACTGCTGGTGGTTGCCGCACTGGTGGTCCTGCTGTTTGGTACTAAAAAGTTACGCACGCTGGGTGGAGATCTGGGTGCAGCCATTAAAGGCTTCAAGAAAGCGATGAATGACGATGACGTAACGGCGAAGAACACCGCCGATGCTGACATCACCGCTGAGAAGCTCTCTCACAAAGAGTGACAGGCATGTGAAATAAAAAAAACCAGCCGAGGCTGGTTTTTTTATGGGCGAAATGTAAGCAAGTGTGACGGCTTACTTCACCTCTTCGCCTTTCGCCTGCATATCGGCGTGATAGGAAGAACGCACAAACGGACCGCAGGCCGCATGGGTGAATCCCATCGCCATGGCTTCGGCTTTCATCTCATCAAATTCGTCAGGGCTGACATAGCGCTGCACCGGCAGGTGATGACGGCTTGGCTGCAGATACTGACCGAGCGTCAACATAGTTACCCCGTGGCGGCGCAGATCGCGCATCACTTCAATAATCTCTGCATTGGTTTCGCCGAGGCCAACCATCAGACCCGACTTAGTCGGGATATCCGGATGGGCTTCTTTGAAGCGCTCCAGCAGCTTCAGAGACCAGTTGTAGTCCGCACCCGGACGTACCTGGCGATACAGACGCGGCACGTTCTCCAGGTTATGGTTGAAGACGTCTGGCGGGGTGGCGTTGAGGATCTCCAGAGCGCGATCCATACGGCCACGGAAGTCAGGCACCAGCGTTTCGATTTTAATGTTCGGACTTTTTTCGCGGATCGCGGTAATGCAGTCGGCGAAGTGCTGGGCACCGCCGTCGCGCAGATCGTCGCGGTCTACCGAGGTGATAACAACATAGCGCAGGGCCATGTCGGCAATGGTCTGGCCCAGTTTCTGCGGCTCATTGGCATCCGGGGCAACCGGACGTCCATGGGCAACGTCACAGAACGGACAGCGACGGGTACAGATAGCGCCAAGGATCATAAAGGTGGCGGTACCGTGGTTGAAACACTCAGCAAGGTTGGGGCAGGAGGCTTCTTCACAAACGGAGTGCAGACCGTTTTTACGCATCGCCGCCTTAATTCCCTGAATACGCGACGAGTCGGCCGGAAGTTTGATTTTCATCCATTCCGGTTTTCTTAACAGCGCTTCGCGCTCCGTAGCCACGTTTTTAACCGGGATAAGGGCCATTTTATCGGCATCGCGGTATTTAACACCGCGTTCCATCACAATGGGTTTACTCATAGCGTGCGTGTTCCAGTTGCGAAATTCGAAGGAAAGCGTTTCTATTCAAGGGAAAGTTGTATTTATCAACTATTTTTGAACGAACGACAGGCAGTATATCATTGATACGGGCGATAAAGCAGCCTGCGCGGTCGCCAATTTGTAAAATAGTTGTTGAATTGTGCGTTTTGGCCCACCCGCGGCAGACACCCGGACAAAAGTGGCTCGCTAAAAAGCCTGACGGATAACGTTGATGACGTTTTCCAGCACCGGATCGCGAAGGCTCAGCTTATTGTAATAGAGGGAAATTTCTACTGTTTCTGCATTAAGCGGGGCGAACGGGATCTGCTCCAGCGGCCAGCAGTTACGCAGCAGCGTGAACATGCGTGCGGGCATGATACCGAGCAGGTCGCTGCTGCCTACCAGGGCCGCAGTGGTAAACATATTGTAACTACTGAAGCTCACCGGGCGCTCAATAAAGATCTCATTGAGACGCTGGCGCAGGCTGTTCATGCTTGGCCCCTCTATGATCAGAAGCGTTTGTTCATACGGGCGCAGGTTTTCTGCCGTGGCCGGCTGGTTGAGGGCGGGATGGTTTTTACGGCAGATCAGTACCAGCGGGTCAGCAAAAAGCAGGTTATGGCTTAAGGCACGGGCGTTCAGATTGTTGGCATCAACGATAAGGTCCGTCTGGAACTGGCCCAGCTGCATTTCAGCGTCGTTGACCGGAATATTGCGTATCAGCAGTTGCGGGGCATACTGTTTAATCGCGTGGTAAATCTGCGGCATCAGCAGAGCGCCTACAGAGGGGGTGGTGCCGATGGTAATGGTGCGCTGCTTATCATAGCTGCCGGTCAAATCCAGCGCGCCGAGGATAGATTCTAACCCCTGGCTGATGTACTCGTGCAAATGGGTGGCGTAGGCGGTAGGGGTTACGCCCTGGCCTTTACGGATAAAAAGCGGATCGGGAAATATGGCGCGTAATTTTTGAATGGACTGGCTTATGGCAGAAGGCGTGAGATTAAGAATTTTCGCAGCATTTACGATCCCCTTGTGAACATAGACCGCCTCAAATATAGTCAATAGATTGAGGTCGATATTGCGCAAAGTCCGGAAAATTTGCGGTTTTGCATCTCCGCTCGGCTCACTGTGGCGTTTATCTGGAAGATTATTATAATCCACGCTGTCACTCCATTATCATTCGCAATATAAATAATAGTTGAAATTAAATATTATGCTTTTGTTCTGAACAAACCCTTGCCCTGTAGTTAGTTACTCTCAGGAATCAGTGAGTTGCTTGATGTCAATGCAGGCTATGTATTGCCATAGGGGTGGCCGTGCCGATGCATGTATTATTTAAAGCATATAGACACGGGCTTTTCAGGCGTTTTGAAAATATAGAAACTTAAGATTATTGTAAAGGACAAAAATGAGGAAATAAGAAAGGCCCGTTAAATAAATGGGCCAGAGCAGTATATATTTCAGCCTTGAATATATTCATGTGGTGGATTGTTTAGCATGGCTAAAATAGTATTAACCAATGCTGGGCGAATCATATCTGGCGTTACGTTTTCTACCCAACGGCACATTTGGGTCATTTCCATACCCGCATAGCCACAAGGATTGATTCGGCGGAAGGGGGTTAAATCCATATTGATATTCAACGCCAGGCCGTGGAAAGAACAGCCTTTCCGAATACGTAACCCCAGCGAGCAGATCTTCATCTCTCCCACATAGACGCCCGGCGCATCGGCCCGGGGATGGGCATCAATGCCATATTCTGCAAGCGTATGGACCACCGTCTGCTCAAGCAGGGTCACCAGCTCACGTACGCCAAGCTTTCTGCGCTTCAGATTAAGCAGAACATACATTACCTGCTGGCCCGGTCCGTGGTAGGTCACCTGGCCGCCGCGATCGCTCTGAATAACCGGGATATCGCCCGGCATCAAAAGATGCTCTGCTTTACCCGCCTGGCCCTGGGTGAAAACCGGGGTGTGTTCAACCAGCCAGATCTCATCGGGCGTGTTTTCGTCGCGGGTATCAGTGAATTCGTGCATGGCCTGGGAGACAGGTTCATAGGGCTGAAGGCCCAGATTGCGGACAAGGATTTTATCCTGATGCAAAACAACATCTCCGAAAACGAGAGGAAGGGTGTAGCGGGGAGTATATCAGGAAAACAGGGTTACCCGGCAAACCGGGTAACCGAAAAGGTGTTACAGCACCATACGCACGATTTCGATGTTGCCGAGCTCTTCATAGAGCGTCTCAACCTGCTCGATATGGGTCGCGGTGATGGTGATTGAAACCGAGTGGTAGTTACCCTTGCTGCTCGGTTTGACAGACGGCGAATAGTCACCCGGCGCATGGCGCTGTACCACTTCAACCACCTGATCAACCAGCTCAGGTTTCGCCAGACCCATTACTTTGTAAGTAAAAGGGGTAGGGAATTCAAGCAGTTCGTTAAGTTTGGTTTTCATGTCAGCTCCGGTATTGCATCAAAAAAGAATAACTCCCACAGAGGTGGGAGTTATCAGGATATCTAGTATATGGGGATGGAAATCACACTTTCAAGTGTTCAATTTTTAACCAAACCAGTGATGGAACATCAATTTAATGTAATCAATGATTTTGCCAAAGAAATTGCCTTCCGGAATTTCGTCCAGGACCACCAGCGGGCGCTGATCGATGGTTTTACCATCAAGCTGGAAGTTGATGGTGCCCACTACCTGGTTTTTGGTCAGCGGCGCGTGCAGCTCGCTGGTGTTCAACACGTAGCTGGCTTTGAGATCTTTCATACGGCCGCGCGGGATGGTCAGGTAGAGATCTTTATCGACACCTAAGGAGGCGCGGTCGTGATCGCCAAACCAGACTGGTTCAGAGGCGAACTCTTTCCCGGCCTTCAGCGGATTAACGGTTTCAAAGAAGCGGAAGCCCCAGGTCAGCAGTTTTTTACTCTCTGCTTCGCGGCCTTTAAAGGTGCGGCCACCCATTACGGCGGAGATAAGGCGCATCTGCCCTTCGGTTGCCGAGGCCACCAGGTTGTAGCCCGCCTTGTCGGTATGGCCCGTTTTGATGCCGTCCACGTTCAGGCTGTTATCCCACAGCAGGCCGTTACGGTTCATCTGGCGGATACCGTTGAAGGTGAACTCTTTCTCTTTATAGATGGTGTATTCGTTCGGCACATCGCGGATCAGCGCCTGGCCAATCAGCGCCATATCGCGCGCAGAGCTGTACTGTCCTTCCGCATCCAGACCATGCACCGTCTGGAAATGGCTGTTCTTCAGACCCAGCGCGTTCACGTAGCTGTTCATCAGACCCACGAACGCGTCCTGGCTACCGGCAGCAAAATCGGCCATCGCCACGCAGGCATCGTTACCCGACTGCAGGTTAATACAGCGGGTCCGCTGGGATAACGGCACATGCCTAACCGGTTTCAGGAACATCAGGGAGGAGCCTTTAAATACCGGGTTACCGGTGGCCCAGGCGTCATTTCCGATAGTTACCAGGTCGGTCTCTTTGAACTTGCCCGCTTTCATCGCCTGGCCGATGACGTAGCTGGTCATCATTTTGGTGAGACTTGCCGGGTCACGGCGCTGATCGGCATTCTGTTCTGCCAGCACTTTGCCAGAGTTGTAATCGATCAGGATATAAGATTCCGCGTCGATCTGCGGAACGCCAGGGATCATGGTCTTAATATTCAGGTCATCGGCGTGGGCAGCTGACAGCGTGGCTGCGCAAAGCGCCGTGGTGAGCGCCATGCGCTGCACAAAACGAGCGGAGAAAGTGGTCTTCATGGTCAGAACAACGACGTCCGTGATGGAATTGAAAAAAGTGCCTTACTATAGCAAATGCTATACAGGCAGGCATCCGACTTTCAGCATGAGAGTGTTAACCGCTCTGACAAATACTGACAATTCGGATACCGCCGATTAATTATTTCGCTACAGCGATAAACGACTGTAGCTGCGCTTCAGACTGTAACCGCTGTTGCAGGGCGGCAGCCTCGCTTTTGCTAGCGAACGGACCAAGCTGGATCCGCCAGACGGCACCGTTCTGCTCGAGGCGGCCAGGTACGCCAAATTTCTGGCCCAGGCTCTGCTGATACTGTCTGGCGCGTGTCTCATCGCTGACGGCACCCACCTGCACAACATAACCACCGCTGGCGGCAGGGGTAGCGGCAGGAGTGACTGCACCCTGCGTTGAGCCGGGGGCGGTAACAGGCGCGGTTACCGGCGGCGCGCTTTGCGGTGCCGTTACGGGCTGCTGCTGTACCGCCGGCTGCGGCTGCGTTACCTGCGGCTCGCTGCCTTCAAGCACGCCGGAGGCCAACGTCGTCGGAGCCCCGAGGAATCCGCTGCTGCTGACCGGCGCACCCATTGTATCTTCACTCTTGAGCGTATCGTTGCTGATAGGGTGAATATCGCCCTGGGCGGGCGCAGCGTCAGCCGGTGAGGAGGCGCTGCCCATACCGCCGCTTAAATCGGGGCGAGCGGGCAGGGCATAGGTCTGTTTTGCCACCGTGGTACAGGCCATGCCCGGACCGGAGAGCGAACCATCCTGAGCGACAATAATAGGATCGATACGCACTTTGGTGTTGTTCGAGGTGTTCAAACGGTCTGCCGCTGCGCGTGAAAGCGAGATGACGCGATCGTTGCCGTAAGGGCCACGGTCGTTAATGCGCACCACGATCATTCGGCCATTGGCCATGTTGGTGATACGGGCGTAGCTCGGAACGGGCAGCGTTGGATGCGCGGCGGTGAGCTGCATAGCATCGAAGGGCTCGCCGCTGGCAGTAAGGTTACTGCCCGGCTCGGCGTCATAGATAGCTGCCAGTCCAGCCTGCGTAAAGCGGGAAGGATCCTGCACGATTTTATAGCTTTTACCGTCGCGCTCGTAATCCTGATTGGCGGTGGGGCTCAGCGGTTCAAAGCGCGGATCGGCGCCGCTAATTTCAACAATCGGCCCGTTACAGACCGCTGGCTGCGGCGGCGCGACGGTCGCCTGCTGCTGACCATCATTACTTGTACAGGCTGCCAGTAAACTCACGGCGATGCAGATCCCAGGCCACTGCTTGCGCATTGCGCTCCCCTTATACGCTCTTCGACAACATTTTTCTGTGGGTATGGATCGACATCACGATACCAAACCCGGCCATCAGCACAATCAGTGCCGATCCTCCGTAACTCACCAGCGGCAGCGGTACGCCTACCACAGGCAGAATACCGCTCACCATACCAATATTTACGAAAACATAAACGAATAAAATCAACATCAAGCCGCCTGCCATGACGCGGCCAAAGGTGGTTTGCGCCCGGGCGGCGATCCATAATCCGCGCATGATGAGCAGCACGTACAGTGCCAGCAGGATCAGGATGCCTACCAGCCCCAGCTCCTCTGCCAGTACGGCAAAAATAAAGTCCGTATGGCGTTCAGGCAGAAACTCCAGCTGCGACTGGGTGCCGTGCAGCCAGCCCTTACCGCGCAGGCCGCCAGAACCGATGGCGATCTTCGACTGTATAATATGATAGCCCGCGCCGAGCGGATCGCTCTCCGGATCGAGTAGCATCATTACGCGCTGACGCTGGTAATCATGCATCAGGAAGAACCAGAGGATCGGAATAAAGGCCGCCACCAGCACTACCGCGATGCCAATTAAGCGCCAGCTAAGACCCGAGAGGAAGAGCACAAACAGGCCGGAAAGGGCGATCAGAATCGAGGTGCCAAGGTCAGGCTGCGCGGCCACCAGCAGGGTGGGCAGGAAGATCAGCACCAGCGCAATGCCGGTATTCTTCAGCGAAGGGGGACAGACGTCGCGGTTGATAAAGCGCGCCACCATCAGCGGCACCGCGATTTTCGCAATCTCAGAAGGCTGGAAACGAACAATACCGAGATCCAGCCAGCGCTGCGCACCTTTCGAGATCGCCCCGAAGGCGTCTACCGCCACCAGCAGAATGATACAGAAAATATAGAGATAGGGCGCCCAGCCTTCGTATACCCGCGGCGGGATCTGCGCCATCACCACCATCACCACCAGACCCATAGTGATCTGGCCGATTTTACGCTCGGTCATACCGAGATCCTGGCCGCTGGCGCTCCAGATAACCAGCGCGCTGTAGACCAGCAGCGCCAGCAGGATCAGCAACATGGCCGGATCGATGTGGATTTTGTCCCACAGCGATTTTTTATTCGGATTATCCGTCACTCTTATTGGTCCTCCGCGGCAGTGGTCGCCGGGTTTTCACTTGGCAGTTCGGTGTTGTTATCGCCCAGCATAATGTGGTCAAGGATCTGGCGCATAATGGTACCCACCGCCGGACCGGCACCGCCGTTTTCCAGAATGATCGACACCGCCACCTGGGGTTTATCGTAAGGAGCAAAACCAATCATCAGCTTGTGGTCGCGCAGACGCTCGGCGATTTTATGCGCGTTATAGGTTTCGTTCGCCTTCAGGCCGAAGACCTGCGCGGTACCGGATTTGGCCGCAATTTTATAGGGCGCGCCGGCAAAGTATTTGTGGGCCGTACCGTTGGCGCGGTTGGCCACGCCGTACATACCGTCTTTGGCGATCTCCCAATAGCCGGAGTGAATATCCCCTACCGGTGGCTCGTGCGGCTGTATCCAGGGCACCTTTTTACCATTTTCCACGGTGTTCATTAGCAGGTGCGGCACTTTTACCACCCCATCGTTAATGAGGATCATCAGCGCTTTGTTCATCTGAATCGGGGTCGCGGTCCAGTACCCCTGGCCGATGCCCACCGGGATAGTGTCGCCCTGATACCACGGCTTTTTGAAGCGTTTTTGCTTCCATTCGCGGGTTGGCATGTTGCCGGAGCGCTCTTCTGAGAGATCGATACCGGTATAGTGGCCGTAACCAAATTTACCCATCCACTCCGAAAGCCGGTCAATACCCATGTCATAGGCCACCTGGTAGAAGAAGGTATCGGCCGACTCCTCCAGAGATTTGGTAACGTTCAGATGACCGTGGCCCCATTTTTTCCAGTCGCGATAACGCTTTTCAGAGCCGGGCAGTTGCCACCAGCCTGGGTCAAAGAGGCTGGTATTGCGGGTGATCACCCCGGCGCTAAGGGCCGACACCGCCACATAGGGCTTAACCGTTGACGCCGGCGGGTAGACCCCCTGCGTGGCGCGGTTAATCAGCGGCGTGTTGGGATCGTTAAGCAGGCCGGAGTAGTCTTTGCTGGAGATACCGTCCACGAAAAGGTTCGGATCGTAGCTTGGCGTGGAGACCAGGGCCAGAATGCTGCCGGTGCGCGGGTCGGTAACAATTACCGCCGCACGGCTGCCAGCCAGCAGGGTTTCAATGTACTGTTGCAGCTTGAGATCGAGGGTCAGCGTAATATCGTGCCCGGCCTGGGGCGGAACCTCTTTTAGCTGGCGGATCACGCGGCCGCGGTTGTTAACTTCAACCTCTTCATAGCCGGTCTGGCCGTGGAGCACCTCTTCGTAATAGCGCTCGATCCCCAGCTTGCCGATATCGTGCGTTGCCGCGTAGTTGGCGAGTTTGCCGTCTTTATCCAGTCTTTCGACGTCTTTATCGTTAATCTTGGAAACGTAGCCAATCACGTGCGTCAGCGCGGAGCCGTAAGGGTAATAGCGGCGCTTGTAGCCTTTTACCTCAACGCCGGGAAAGCGGTACTGGTTCACTGCAAAGCGTGCCACCTGCACTTCGGTGAGGTTAGTTTTTACCGGAATGGAGGTAAAACGGTGCGAACGGGAGCGCTCTTTCTTAAAAGCGGCGATGTCATCGTCGTTCAGATCCACCACGCTGCGCAGGGCTTCCAGGGTTTGCTGAACGTTATCCACCTTCTCCGGCATCATTTCGATCTGGTAGATGGTGCGGTTCAGCGCCAGCGGCGTGCCGTTGCGATCGTAGATAATGCCGCGGCTGGGGGCGATGGGAACCAGTTTGATACGGTTCTCGTTCGAACGCGTCTGGTAATCGGTAAAGCGGACAATCTGCAGGTTATATAGGTTGGCGATCAGCACGCCGGTAAGCAGCAAAATCCCCAAAAAGGCGACCAGCGCCCGGCGCACAAACAGCGCAGACTCAGCCGAATAGTCGCGAAAAGAATTCTGTAGTTTCATCCGCTGCTTAATTTATCCAGGACTCGATCATTACTCACGATGGTAAGGGTGGTTGGTTGTGATGCTCCACGCGCGATAAAGGCTCTCGGCCACCAGTACCCGCACCAGCGGGTGGGGGAGCGTTAACGCGGAGAGGGACCAACTCTGTTCTGCCGCTGCTTTGCAGGCGGGGGATAACCCCTCCGGGCCGCCAATCAGCAGGCTGACGTCGCGGCCATCCTGCTTCCAGCGCTCCAGCTCGTGCGCCAGCTGCGGTGTATCCCAGGGTTTGCCCGGGATATCGAGAGTGACGATGCGGTTTTTGCCTGCGGCAGCCAGCATCAGCTCACCCTCTTTATCGAGAATGCGTTTTATATCTGCGTTTTTGCCACGCTTGCCCGCCGGAATTTCGATGAGCTCAAAAGGCATATCTTTAGGGAAACGGCGCAGATATTCAGTAAACCCGGTTTGTACCCAGTCCGGCATTTTGGTGCCGACGGCTACCAGTTGCAGCTTCACGCATTAACCCCAGAGTTTTTCCAGCTCATACAGGCGACGGCTCTCTTCCTGCATGACGTGGACAATCACATCGCCTAAGTCAACCACGACCCAGTCGGCGGTGGCTTCGCCTTCCACACCCAGCGGCAGCATGCCGGCCGCGCGGGATTCCTGAACCACATGGTCAGCAATGGAGGCAACATGGCGCGTGGAGGTACCGGTGCAGATGATCATGCAGTCGGTGATACTTGATTTGCCCTGAACGTCAATGGCAATGATGTCCTGACCTTTCAGGTCATCAATTTTGTCGATAACAAAATCCTGGAGTGCTTTACCCTGCAAGTGTTCCCCCTGGGGTGAATAAGATTGAGCAACTATAAATTCGTGGCCAGATAGTATACCTGAACTGGCAGCGGTATCGGGACAATTGTCACCAGACGGGCTTTTGAAGGCGGTTATCATCCCACCCCCGGCCGGAGATTGCATCGCCATTTTTGTAAAACAATTTTGTAAAACAGCGCTGACGGCAGTCCGGCAGCGGAGGATATCAGCCTGGATGGGGGTGTCAATGGCGAGCGCGCGAATGACCCGCTTTTTCGTCTTCAGGACATGATGTTATCGGATTTCTGGTACAGCCCCTGCTGCTGAATGTAATCCAGCACCGCATCGGGTAACAGTTCTGCGCAGGAGAGGCCACTTTGCAGGCGCTGGCGAATCAGGGTGGCGGAGATATCGAACCACGGTGTCTCGGCAAGGTAAATTTTGCCGGCCGGCAGGCGGTGCAGATCGTCTGCATGAGGCGTGAGGTGCAGCTCCAGCCACTGCTGGTGCGCCTCCTCTTTCATGGTTAGCGGGTAGCCTGGGCGACGACAGACAATAAGATGGCTGTTATCAAGGATGGTCTCATAGCGATACCAGCTGGGGAAGTTGAGCAGGGAGTCCTGGCCGATAATAAATGCCAGCGGCGCATCCGGGCCCTGCTCTTCGCGCCACTCCTGTAAGGTTTGCGCCGTCCAGGAGGGGCTGTCCCGGTGCAGCTCGCGCTCATCAAGGCAGAAGAGCGGTTTATCGGCGATCGCCAGCTCCAGCATTTTTTTACGCTGGGCGCTGGTGGCCTCTGGCTGGGGACGATGGGGCGGAACGTTGTTCGGCATGATGATCACCTTTTGCAGGCCGATCAGGTTAGCCAGGATCTCTACCGGCTTCAGGTGCCCATAGTGGACCGGATCAAAGGTACCGCCATACAGTGCCTGCAGCGTTTTCATATCAACCTTCAATAAAGACGTCAGCCAGCGCCTTATGGCACAGCAGCAGAGAGAGGCTTTCCAGTTCAGACCACACGGACTGACCGTAATCCTGCTTCAGGGTGAGTTCGGCGCGGGTCAGCAGCTGCACGGCCTGGCGCAGCTGTTCCGGGCTGAGACGGTTTACGGCTTCCGTCGTCATGGCCCGGCGATTCTGCCAGACGCGGTGTTTATCAAAGAGGGCGCGCAGCGGGGTATGGGCGGACTGTCGTTTCAGCGTCACCAGCAGCAGCAGCTCGCGCTGCAGGGTTCTGAGCAGGATCACCGGCTCGCTGCCTTCAAGGCGTAACTGCTGAAGAATATGCAGGGCGCGTTTACTTTTAGCCGCCAGCAGGGCGTCTACCCAGTGGAAAGGGGTAAAGTGCGCGGCATCGTTTACCGACTGCTCCACGCGGGGCAGGGTCAGCTTGCCGTCGGGCCAGAGC
>DKMV01000110.1:530-14960 GCA_002469605.1 Leclercia sp. UBA7405 | reverse complement strand
GTCCAGCTGTAGGCTGTTTTGCCTGGCGCGGGCGGCGACCCATTTTGGCAGCTGCGCCTGTTCCGGTGTCTGACAGCTGACCAGCACCGAGCGGTTAGCCAGGGCGGTAAGCCAGGCGGCATTTTCCTGCGCTTTCGTGAGCTTATTACCGCGCACAATCAGCAGCAGATCCTCATGCAGCAGGCTGACCAGCATGGCAAGCTGTTCGTTGATAGCGGCGTTTGGGCCGTTTTCCGGCAACTGCAGGGTGAGCGTCTGGCGCGCCGCAAAAAGACTCATCGCCTGGCACAGGGAGAAGATCGCCTGCCAGTCGGTGCTGTTATCCAGCGTAAAACTGTGGTGTTCATCGAAGCCCTGAGTGGCCGCCATCTGGCGCACCGCATCCTGGCTCTCCTGAAGTAAAAGCGGATCGTTTCCGAGTAACAGATAGGCCGTGCGCAGCCCTTCTTTGAGCTGCGCACGGAGTTGCTCAGGATACAGCCTGATCATCAGTTACCCAACGTCGTGGAGACGCGAGGAGTGGTTACGGCAGGCTCGGCCTGCACGGTCTCGGCCTTATCGGCCGCCTGGATGCCGGGCAGTTTACGAATCAACTGCTCTGCCGCCTTGTCGTACATTTCGTTGATGATAATGGTCTGCTCGGCGTCTTTCGCCAGTGCAGCCTGCGGGTTATCAAAGAACGAACGGTACACTTTAGTGGAGATCGGATAGATATCGTGACCCGGGATCAGCACCGCAGCCCGCACCGACATAACCATCTGGTATTCCGCCGTACGGCCATCCTGGAAGATGGACGCAGTATCTTTAGCCAGGGTAGAACCCAGGATACGTAACGATGGGATATCCTGACGCAGCGTGCCTTTCTCAATCAGCTGTACGCCGTTAAGACGCAGCTGGTTGCGAATAGCACGACTCAGCGGGCCGTTCGGATCGCCGGAGTCAAAGATCATCGTCTTCATGGTTTCTGGCACCGCCGTGGTGTTGCGCAGGTGCCAGCCACATCCGGCGGTGATTAACACCGCCACGCCTAACAGTAATGTTGCCAGTTGTCGCACGCTTCCTCCTGCGCTTAGCCAACGACCAGGTTCAGCAGTTTACCCGGTACGTAGATCACTTTACGTACGGTAACGCCGTCAAGGTACTTCGCGACCAGTTGCTCCTGACCCGCACGTTCACGAACCTGCTCTTCAGTTGCATCAACGGCCACGGTGATTTTGCCACGCACTTTGCCGTTAACCTGGACAACCACCAGGGTGGTATCTTCCACCATGGCAGCGTCGTCAGCGACCGGCCACGGCGCGTTGTCGATATCGCCTTCGCCTTTCAGCTCCTGCCACAGGGTGAAGCTGGCGTGAGGGGTGAACGGGTTCAGCATACGCACAACCGCCAGCAGCGCTTCACGCATTAAGGCACGATCCTGCTCGCCCTCCTGCGGGGCCTTAGCCAGCTTGTTCATCAGTTCCATAATAGCCGCAATTGCGGTATTGAAGGTCTGACGGCGACCGATATCATCGGTAACTTTAGCAATAGTTTTATGTACATCGCGGCGCAGCGCTTTTTGATCTTCGCTGAGTGCAGCAACGTCCAGGGCCGGGGCATCGCCCAGGGTGGTGTGTTCGTAAACCAGTTTCCAGACGCGTTTCAGGAAGCGGTTGGCCCCTTCAACGCCGGACTCCTGCCACTCCAGCGTCATGTCTGCTGGTGAAGCAAACATCATGAACAGACGCACGGTATCCGCGCCGTAACGCTCAACCATTTCCTGCGGGTCGATGCCGTTGTTCTTGGACTTGGACATTTTGCTCATGCCGGTATAGACCAGCTCATGGCCCGCGGCGTCTTTCGCCTTCACGATGCGGCCTTTCTCGTCACGCTCGACGATGGCATCTTTCGGGGAGACCCAGTTGCGCTCGCCGTTCGCGCCCACGTAGTAGAACGCATCTGCCAGGACCATCCCCTGACACAGCAGCTGTTTCGCCGGCTCGTCAGAGTTCACCAGGCCTGCATCGCGCATCAGCTTATGGAAGAAGCGGAAGTAGAGCAGGTGCATAATGGCGTGTTCGATACCGCCAATATAGATATCCACCGGCAACCAGTAGTTCGCGGCTTTCGAATCCAGCATGCCTTCCTGATGCTGCGGGCAGGTGTAGCGCGCGTAGTACCAGGAGGACTCCATAAAGGTGTCGAAAGTGTCGGTTTCACGCAGGGCAGGTTGACCGTTAACGGTGGTTTTTGCCCACTCCGGATCGGCCTTAATCGGGCTGGTGATACCGTCCATGACCACGTCTTCCGGCAGGATCACCGGCAGCTGATCTTCCGGCGTTGGCATCACGGTGCCATCTTCCAGGGTCACCATCGGGATAGGCGCGCCCCAGTAACGCTGACGGGAGACGCCCCAGTCGCGCAGACGGTAGTTCACTTTACGCTCGCCCACGCCCAGCGCGGCCAGCTTGTCGGCGATGGCGTTAAAGCCCTCTTCGAAGCTCAGGCCGCTAAATTCACCCGAGTTGAACAGGGTGCCTTTTTCGGTCAGCGCCTGTTCGGAGAGGTCAGGTTCAGAGCCGTCAGCCGCCAGAATAACCGGCTTGATGGTCAGGCCATATTTGGATGCAAATTCGTAATCGCGCTGATCGTGACCCGGAACGGCCATGACCGCGCCGGTACCGTACTCCATCAGAACGAAGTTTGCCGCCCAGACCGGAATCGCTTCGCCCGTCAGCGGGTGAATCGCCTTAAAGCCGGTATCGACGCCTTTTTTCTCCATGGTCGCCATATCGGCTTCGGCCACTTTGGTGTTGCGGCATTCGTCGATAAAGGTCGCCAGTTCCGGATTGTTCTCTGCCGCTTTCTGCGCCAGCGGGTGACCGGCGGCAACGGCAAGGTAGGTCGCACCCATAAAGGTGTCCGGACGGGTGGTGTAGACGGTCAGGGTCTGGTCGTAGTTCTCGACGTTGAAGGTAATTTCTACCCCTTCGGAACGTCCGATCCAGTTGCGCTGCATGGTCTTAACGGTATCTGGCCAGTGGTCCAGATTATCGAGATCGTTCAGCAGCTCTTCAGCATAAGCGGTAATTTTGATAAACCACTGCGGGATCTCTTTACGTTCTACTTTGGTGTCGCAGCGCCAGCAGCAGCCGTCGATAACCTGTTCGTTCGCCAGCACGGTCTGGTCGTTCGGACACCAGTTCACCGCAGAGGTCTTCTTGTAGACCAGCCCTTTTTTGTAGAGCTCGGTGAAGAACTTCTGTTCCCAGCGGTAATATTCCGGGGTGCAGGTGGCCAGCTCGCGGCTCCAGTCATAACCAAAGCCCAGCATTTTGAGCTGGTTTTTCATGTAGGCGATGTTGTCGTAGGTCCAGGGCGCCGGCGCCGTGTTGTTTTTCACCGCCGCACCTTCGGCCGGCAGGCCAAACGCATCCCAGCCGATGGGCTGCAGGACGTTTTTACCGAGCATGCGCTGATAGCGGGCGATCACATCGCCGATGGTGTAGTTACGCACGTGGCCCATGTGTAGTCGGCCAGAAGGATAGGGAAGCATCGACAGGCAGTAATACTTCTCTTTGCTCTCGTCTTCGGTAACTTCAAAAGTGCGCTTCTCGTCCCAGTGTTGCTGGACTTTGGATTCTATCTCTTCCGGGCGGTATTGCTCTTGCATGGCAGCCAGTGGTCCTGTGTTCATTACAGCTACAAATGTAGCCAGTGTAAGTGGTGTTTCAGATCGCCATAGCATAGCCCAAACGCCCGCGTCAAAACAGCCTTTCGCACAAAAGCGCCCGCCATGAATTTACGCTAACTGTGGCAGAACTGACAAAGCACAGGGCAAATAAGGTCTATCATTAGAGCCAGTTACTTACCCAGGAGGCATAAAGATGAACAAGGTTGCTCAATTTTACCGTGAACTGGTAGCGACAATGACGGAACGTCTGCGTAACGGTGAGCGCGATATCGACGCGCTGGTGGAGCAGGCGCGCTTAAGGGTGACCCAAACGGGTGAGTTAACGCGTACCGAAATTGATGAAGTCACCCGCGCAGTTCGGCGCGACCTGGAAGAGTTTGCCCGCAGCTATGGCGAGAGCCAAGATGAGGAAAACGACAGCGTCTTTATGCGGGTGATCAAAGAGAGCCTGTGGCAGGAGCTGGCGGATATCACCGATAAAACCCAGCTGGAGTGGCGCGAAGTGTTCCAGGATCTTAACCACCACGGGGTTTATCACAGTGGGGAAGTGGTGGGGTTAGGCAATCTGGTATGCGAAAACTGCCATCATCACCTAGCGGTCTATACGCCGGATGTACTGCCGGTCTGTCCTAAGTGTGGACACGATCAGTTCCAGCGTCGTCCATTTGAACCCTGAAGTCGAAAGGCAAAAAACGATGCGCTGAGCCAGCGCATCGTTTCGTTATCACTTATTTAACAGTGTTTACCTGGGTCGCTTTGAAATTCTGTGTGCCGCCCATTTCAGAGGCATATTTATGGGTTGAATTCAGAACCAGTTTATTGGCGTTAAGGTTGCCAACGCCACAGGTGCTGAGATTCATAAAGCCACAGCGATAGCCACCGTTAATCACCTTTTTGGCAGAGAGCGTGAAGGTGCCGTTGGAGTAGATGCTGCTACGGTTAATCAGGTTACCATTATTTTGGGTATTGATATTCAGGTCGCCCAGAGACTGGATCATCCCTTCATTGAGCATATCAAACCAGGTCAATACATTGATTGTTTTACCAATAATGTGGCCGCTGTTGGTGGTGGACCAGTTATCGATATTTACAGTCGCAGTTTTGCCTTCCATTGAGCCTTCATTATTCAGCGCATAACTTTTGGTCGTCAGGGATTGGGTCGCGCTGGTGGTGCTGTTTTTAGCCAGCTCGATGTTGCCATTGGTATGAAGCTTAACGTTGCCGCCTGAAATCAGACCTTTGTTGGTAATTACACCGTTAGAGATTTTGTTATCTTTTACGGATTGAATTACCAGCGAGTCAGTACCTGACAACGTATTGCTGACGGTCATTTCTTTGCCGCCAAAGCTAACAAGGGTCTGTTTCGCCTCGGTGTAACCAGCGTTATCGATATTACCGAGGGCGCTGATTTGCAGCTGTTCACCCGCCTGCAGATAAGCACCGGAACCGGTGGATAAGTTACCGTTGGTGTTTACTGCCAGCGTTTTAGCGCTTTTGAGCACGCCTTTGTTGGTCAGATCGCCTGCTGCATTTACCGCCATCTGCGAAGTGTTCTCAATGGTACCGGTGTTATTGAAATCACCATAGCTTGTCAGCATTGCAATGTTTTTAGTGGCAATGGTCCCGCTATTTTTCAGTTCGCCGGCAGTAGCGATTTGGGTAACAAACCCATTACCGTTAATGGAGCCGTCGTTAATCAGTGAGCCGTTGCTGGTCAGGGCAAGGCTTGAGTTAGCGACGATCGCGCCTTTGTTACGCACACCGAACCCCAGGTTGTTGCCCACCATGGTGATGTTATTCGCCTTAACGCCGCCCAGGCTGCTGACGTCGATGCTGTAGGCCGGATTCAGCTTCTGTAGCAGAGTGGCTTGTTTACCTGCAGAGGTGACAACGCCGGTGGCATTATCCATCGTGAAGTTGCCTGCGCTCAGGTGCGCATTTTGCGCGGTAACCATGCCATTAAGGTTAATGGCATCACCTAGCAGAACCGCATAGGAGTTGGCTGCATCCATGCCATTTTTGCCAATGGTAATGGTGCCATTGGTAACGGTATAGCTTCCGACTGCGCCAGTACTGGTCATGTTAACTTTGCCGGTGGTCAGGATGGCTTTTTGGGTGTTAATAAAGCTACAACCAGAGCAGGAGATGCCGTTCGGGTTAGCGATAATGACATCGGCTTTTTTACCGCCTACTTCAATGAAGCCGTTAAGTGAACTTGGGTTTTTTGAAACCACTTCATTCAGAATAACGGATGCGCTGCCGTTGCTTAAGTTATTGTTTTTGGCAATATTGCCCAGGGTGCTGTGGGCATAGTCGCTACCGCTGTTGTTAAGGACCACGCCTTTACTGTCAACGTTAAAATCGCGGTACAGGTTATGTGAAACGCCAGCAGCATTCGGCGCTTCAATATCAATAACTTTGGTCCCGGATTTATGGGTATAAGAAGAAGGATCGGCATAGACGAAAGAGGAGGTCAGCGCCGCTGCAAGTGCTACATAAGATAATTTAAACTTAAACATTGTATTTATTCCTTTAAATAATAAACGTCAAACAATACAGAACTGCAAAAATCTATTGTCGTATTAGGTTAATACCTCCATTGCATTGAAAAGCCCATATTAAGTGCTTGGGAGTGAAAACTTTTCGGTTTATATAAAGGCGTTCCAATAAAAAGGTCATACTCGGTGGACATGAATTCACCGCGTAATCCTGCAACAGCCCCGGAAAGAACTTTTCCCTGGCCATACTGCTCGCTTCCTTGCAGTCTGCCTATATCCAGACCGGTATAAAATTGCTGGCCCGGTAGGGGTAAATCCCAGATAAAATCGTTACGCCAGTACCAACCCTGATTACCCGATAAGGTGCTTTCGCCATCAAAACCGCGCACCGACCAGCGGCTACCCATATTAAATTTATTATCGGTAGAAAGTTCATCGGGACTTAACTGTAAAGTTATTTTCGGCGCCCAGGTAAATTTATCGCTGGTTGCTGCAAATTTGATATATGCCTGCAGATCGGCATGAACAATCCGGGCCTCGTTATCATACAGGCCGGCTTTTTCCTCCGGTGTTGCTGTAGAGCCTAACCAGCGGAGCTTGTTTTGCACCCCCACCGAGGCATCAACAACGGCATTGTCGAAATAGCGTTGATGGCGAAGGACGACCTCCCAGCCGGGGTTTTGCTTACGCATCACCTGTAGCTCTTCGCCACCAAAGTAGTAGTGGGAGAGACTTTTAAATACCCTGGTCTCCAGCGATGTTTTTTGGCTGCGGGTATGGGACAGCAGCCGTGAAAGCGTCGCGCTGTAATAGCGATTTTTACTTTCGTAATCGTTGGTAGACCACTGGCCACGAAACTGCTGAAGATACTCGCTTTGCGACGCGTACAGGCTCATATTCCAGTAGCCAAAGGGGATGGAGTAATAAACGCTGCTGTTTTTATTCCCCTTTTCGTGCTGATTGAACTCAACATCGCCCCCGGCAGCAACATAGATAATATCGTTAAGCGAGGTCAGGTCATACAGATAGAGGGCACCACCGCCCTGATAGCGGCCGGTAGAGCGGCTTCCGGCATCATCCAGCCAGGCGCCTATTTGCCACATTTTATCGAGCTTACGGGTAAGGCGTATATTGCTCTCGGCGTGTTTCAGCCCGGGCAGCAGCTGCATATGGGCTGAAGAGCCCGGGAGGCGCTGGAGATTAGCCATCCCTTGTTCGAGATCGGGCAGCCGCAGAATGTCATCCTCCGAGAACGGGAGAGAGTTCCACAGCAATGTTTTATTTAGGGGCTCATCGTCCGCATAGGCAATTTGACCGATTTTGCCGTAGGTTAAGGTTAAATGTAGTACCCCATGCTCCAGTGACTGGGATGGAACGTCAATCAGAGAGGTTATATAACCTTTAATAATGAGCTCATTCTGTAAAGTACTGGCGAGCAGACGGATCCCTTCAATACCAATGCATTGATATTTTGCCTGACTAATTATTTTACCCAGTAGTTTATTTGTTAGCTTATTATCCTCTGACTCAATATTAACCTCTTTAATATATTTACAGTTATCCTCTTTGGGGAATTCGATATTTCCTCTGGCGGAGTTTTCCTGCGAGGATTTATACTCTTGCTGCTGAGGGGTAAGCGCAGTTTCACGTGCCCGATCCTGATCTAACTGGTTCGTAGTTGAGTGTGAAATACTGGCGGCGGCATTATGGCAAAGTGTAATGGCAATAATAAGCCCGACGATAAAGCCGTTTTTCTTTTTCAGCATGAAGCAATATCCATTTTGTTTCATTGACCAGAGGGTGATGCCTGTATAAATATGTGAGAGTCCTTCTCAGCATATAATTAAAGACAGCCTACATTATCGCAAAAGCGTCAACTTGAAAAATGAAAACTCTCTTTAGGAAAAATGAATTTTCATGATCAAATTACATTTTTGATTGAAGAATAAAAAGTAAAAAGGGGAGCTATGCTAGCCAAAAAAAGTCATCCCTTCTATATTGTTTTCCTCATTTATATGTGAACTGGATTCTCATTTTTTAAAATTCAAATTCATGTTGGCATGAGTAAAGCCCCTGCGTTACGGCAGGAGCTTAATGAAAACAATGCCTTCAGGAATAAAAATTCAGGCGTTCTGCCAGTAAATCAACAAAGGCCTGGCGATCGAGATCGGTCATCAATGTCGTATTGGGTTCATTATTGGTGAGGAAGTAATAATCGACTACCGTCATGCCCTGGGTATATTTCCCCTGCGTTTCGACGCCCACCCAACGTTCTATCGTGGTGAAAATCGCTGGCTTCAGCAACCAGGCGATGGTGCAAGGATCATGCAAGGGCGCGCCTTTAAAGCCCCATTTCTCGGTTTTATGGTACTGCATAAAGAAGTCCAGTAGCTCTGCGACCGTGGTGGCCACCGGGTTGCCGATCTGGCGAAAACGCTCGATATCCTCCGCCATAATTTGCGCCTTATGGGTCACATCCAGGCCGGCCATCACTACCGGTATACCGGACTGGAAGACGATTTCGGCCGCTTCAGGATCGACAAAAATGTTGAACTCAGCGGCAGGTGTCCAGTTACCCAGCCCCATTGCACCACCCATGATCACTATCCGGGCGATTTTAGCATGCAGCTCCGGATGGCTGTTCAGCAGCAGGGCAACGTTGGTTTGCGGGCCGGTAGCGACCAGGGTAACCGGCTCCGGGCTTTCGCGCAGCACTTTCGCCATCAGCTCTACGGCAGTGCAATTTTGCGGGGCAAAGTCCGGCTCGGGCAGGGCGGGGCCATCAAGGCCGCTTTCCCCATGGACGTTATCGGCGATAATCAGGTCACGCATCAGCGGCCTAATTGCCCCTCCGGCAACCGGAATATCGCTGCGCTTTAACAGAGTCAGCATCCGCAGCACGTTGCGCAGGGTTTTGTCCGGAGTCTGGTTTCCGGCAGAAGAGGTGACCGCCTTAAGATCCAGTTCGGGTGAGGCGAGGGCCAGAATGAGAGCGATCGCGTCATCATGACCCGGGTCGCAATCAAGAATAATCGGTAGTGCCATAGCGTTCTCCATTCACAGCATATGTGTGACAAGGTTAACGCTGTCAGTGCTTGTCGACGAGAAGTCGCGGTGTAAAACGTGAGCAGGTGCGCAATCTGAGCGATTGCGCACCGGGAAGTTTAGTGCAGGATTTTGGCGAGGAAATCTTTGGCACGATCGGATTGCGGGTTGGCAAAGAACTCTTCTTTGGCCGAGTCCTCCACGATTTTGCCTTCATCCATAAAGATCACGCGGTTCGCCACTTTGCGCGCAAAGCCCATTTCGTGGGTCACCACCATCATGGTCATCCCTTCATTAGCCAGCTCAACCATGACGTCCAGCACCTCGTTGATCATCTCGGGATCGAGTGCGGAGGTGGGTTCATCAAACAGCATCGCCACCGGATCCATACAGAGCGCGCGGGCTATCGCCACACGCTGCTGCTGGCCACCGGAGAGCTGTGCCGGGAACTTATCGGCATGGGCGGAAAGCCCGACGCGCTCCAGCAGCTTCAGACCCTTATCGCGGGCTGCCGCTTTATCACGCTTCAGGACCTTCACCTGCGCCAGGGTCAGGTTCTCAATGATCGACAGATGCGGGAACAGCTCGAAGTGCTGGAACACCATTCCCACCTTCGAGCGCAGCTTTGCCAGATCGGTTTTCTTGCTGTTTACGACGATGCCGTTAACGGTGATCTCGCCCTGCTGTACCGGCTCCAGGCCATTGACGGTTTTAATCAGCGTGGATTTACCGGAACCCGATGGTCCGCAAACGACGACGACTTCGCCTTTCTTTACTGAGGTGGAGCAATCGGTCAGCACCTGAAAGTGCCCATACCATTTAGAAACATTTTTCAGGGAAATCATTAGACTGTCCTTCTCTTCAGCCAGCTGACCAACAGCGACGCGCTTAAACTAATTGCAAAATAGACCGCACCTGCAAACAGGATCATCTCAACCTGTGTACCGTCACGTTCACCAATCGTCGAGGCGGTACGGAAGAAGTCCGCCAGACTTAAGACATACACCAGCGAGGTATCCTGGAACAATACGATGCCCTGGGTAAGCAGCAGGGGAACCATGGCGCGGAACGCCTGCGGCAGGATGATGAGTTTCATCGACTGCCAGTGGGTCATCCCCAGCGCCAGCGCCGCGCTGGACTGCCCGCGGGAGATACTCTGAATGCCGGCGCGAATAATCTCGGAGTAGTAGGCGGCCTCAAACATCGAGAATGCCACCATCGCCGAGATAAGGCGGATGTCAGATTTCGGCGACAGCCCCAGCACGTTCTGCAGCAGGCCCGGAACGATCAGGTAGAACCACAGCAGCACCATCACCAGCGGAATAGAGCGGAAGACGTTAACATAGGCAGTGGCGAACCAGGCGAACGGCTTAAAGCTCGACAGGCGCATCACCGCCAGCAGGGTGCCCCAGACAATCCCGACGATCACCGCCGTAATGGTGATCTTCAGGGTAATAACCAGCCCGTCCAGCAGATAGGGCATGGAGGGGGCGATAGAACTCCAGTCAAATTCGTACATTATTTGCCCCCCAGGTTGCCCGGCAGGCGGACTTTACGTTCGACCAGGTTCATTACCAGCATAATCACGGTATTAATTAACACATACGCGAGGGTAATCGCGGTAAAGGATTCCCACGCATGGGCGGAGTAGTCCAGCAGTTTGCCCGCCTGCGCGGCCATATCCACCAGACCGATGGTTGAAGCGATAGCCGAGTTTTTTACCAGGTTCATCATCTCGGAGGTCATCGGCGGCACGATCACCCGATAGGCGTTAGGCAGCAGCACGTAGCGGTATGCCTGGGGTAAAGTCAGCCCCATCGCCAGCGCGGCATTTTTCTGCCCGCGCGGCAGCGACTGGATAGCGGCACGCACCTGCTCGCAAACGCGCGCGGCGGTAAACAGCCCCAGACAGAGCATCGAGGAGATAAAGAACTGCACGTTAGGGTCAAGCTCCGCCTTGAACCACATACCGAGATCTTCCGGCAGCAGCTCCGGCACTACCAGATACCAGGTAAAGAACTGGACGATTAGCGGAACGTTGCGGAACAGTTCAACGTAAAGGGTGCCGATAGATGAGAGAAAACGATTCGGTACGGTGCGTAAAATACCGAACAGGGAACCAACCAGAAAAGCGATGATCCAGGCCGTGATCGACAGCGCGACGGTAACCTGAAAGCCGCTCCACAGCCAGCCGAGATAGGTGGTGTTGCCGAACGGGGCTTGTTGCAGAAAAATGCCCCAGTTCCAGTCTATTGACATAATAAACTCCAGAAAAAAAAGGGTAGCAGCGCTACCCTCGAAGATTGGTGAGAAGCTTCAATGTTCGCGCTGAGTGGGGAACGACCACTCAACGTATAGTCTGTCCTGCTTCCCGACAATCGAGAGGGCAGGAGAACCTGCCCTTATTGGTTTTAATTAGTTAAGAGCCTTGTCATTCGGATCTTTGAACAGCGCTTTCATGTCGTCAGAGAGTTCAAAATTCATGTTCAGGTTTTTCGGTGGGATTGGCTTGTTAAACCACTTATCGAACCATTTTTCCGCATCGCCATCTTTTTGAACCTGGCTGATGGTCTCATCTACCAGCTTTTTAAAGTCCGCGTCGTCTTTACGCATCATGCAGCCGTAAGCCTCTTTGGACTGCGGCGTGCCCACGATCTCCCAGTTGTCTGGTTTTTTCGCTTTTGCACGCTCACCTGCCAGCAGGGCGTCATCCATCATGAACGCCACCGCGCGGCCGCTCTCCAGGGTGCGGAAAGAGTCGCCGTGGTCTTTGGCGCTGATGATGCGCATATCCATTTTCTTCTCGTCGTTCAGCTTGTGCAGCAGCACTTCAGAGGTGGTACCGGAGGTCACCACTACCGCTTTGCCTTTCAGATCGGCGAAGTCTTTAATATCACCGCCTTTTTTGGTGAGCAGTCGGGTGCCCACTACAAAGATGGTGTCGGAGAAGGCGGCCTGTTTCTGACGCTCCAGGTTGTTGGTGGTGGAGCCACACTCAAAATCGAAAGTACCGTTCTGCAGCAGCGGAATACGGTTCTGCGAGGTGATAGGGATCAGCTTCACTTCCAGGTTTGGCTTGTTCAGCTTTTTCTTCACCGCGTCGACGATGGCGTTGGAGTAGTCCTGTGAGTAGCCCACGACTTTTTGCGTGTTGTCGTAGTATGAGAACGGGACAGATGATTCACGGTGGCCGACCACGATCACGCCGTTTTTGGCAATTTTGTCGAGGGTGCTGCCGGCTGCCGGGGCAGCGTCTTCAGCGTGCACCACGCCTGCGGACATTCCTATTACCAGCATTGCTGTGGCCAGTTTACGTAATTGCATATCCAACTCCTTCTTATCAGCGCCAGAGACGCATTGATACCCATTGTGATGTTGTTATTGCTCGCGCCAGGCGAGTGCAGTGTTATGCAAGCTTGTTAACATTTAGTGTGGCTTAATGTAAATGTTTTGCTGCGTTATTGTTTATTTTTGCGAAGCGCGCCGCACCATCCAGAGGCAAAAATCTTTCGTTGCACCGTTTCGGTGCTACTTCTGAACCAGGACGGTGCGACAAGGTTGCACGTTAAGCCTGATTGCCTTTGCGGGGATAAATAAAGCAACAGACGTGCCAGAAATGACCCTCACCACGGCCTCATCCTGAAAGAGAGAGGGAGAAGGGCGATGCTGAAGAGTAAAGCTGAGCAGGTACCGTCCCCTCTCCCCTGTGGGGAGAGGGTTAGGGTGAGGGGAAAATTATCTGCGGCGCTGACGCAGGCTCATCAGCAGGGCGCCGAAGCCAAACAGCGCGGTAAGGATCCACAGCGGCCAGTTGCCGGTACGGGCATAAGGCGTCAGGCCCGTAGTCGGGGTGACGCTGGCGGTAAGCACCTCGCGGGTAAACTGTGGGATCATCGCCTGAATCTCACCCTGCGGACCAATCACGGCGGTGATACCGTTATTGGTGCTGCGCAGCAGCGGGCGTGCCAGCTCCAGCGCACGCATACGCGCCATCTGGAAGTGCTGCCACGGGCCGATGGATTTACCGAACCACGCATCGTTGGAGATGGTAAGCAGATAGTCGGTATCCGCGCGGAAGTTATCCCGCACCTGCTCGCCCAGAATGATCTCGTAGCAGATAGCGGCGGTCAGCAGCATGCCGTGCGCGTTAAGCTGGGGCTGGACATAGGGGCCACGGCTGAACGAGGACATCGGCAGATCGAAGAACGGCGCCAGCGGACGCAGAATCGACTCCAGCGGGACAAATTCACCAAAAGGCACCAGATGGTTCTTGTTGTAGCGATTCATCGAGCCGTAGTCGTAGGCGTTGTCTTTGCCGAGCGTAATGATGGTGTTATAGGTGTCATAACGGTTCTGCTTGTTCAGACGCGCATCCACGATACCGGTGATCAGCGTGCTGTTATGCGCGCGCATCAGGTCATCCACGCTATGCAGGAAACGCTGCTGATTGATCTCCAGATCGGGAATAGCCGATTCCGGCCAGATAATCAGCTGCGACTTGCCCAGCTCCGGCTGCGACGCCTCGAGATAGACCTTCAGGGTGTTCAGCAACTGGCCTTCGTCCCATTTCAGCGACTGCGGAATATTGCCCTGTACCATAGAGACCTGCATGGTGCGCGCAGGCTCGGGGGTAAACCACTGGACAAAGCGCAGCGGGAAGGGGAGGGCAAACAGCACTATCGCTGCCGCCAGCGGGCGCCAGCTGCGCTGCACCAGCGCCAGGACCAGCAGACCACTGATGACCATCAGCAGGAAGTTTATCGCCTCTACGCCCATCACCGGCGCCAGCCCTTTCAGCGGCCCGTCAATCTGGCTATAGCCAAACTGCAGCCACGGGAAGCCGGTAAGCACCCAGCCGCGCAGAAACTCGGTGATTTGCCAGACAACCGGCGCGGCAATGGCCACGCGCAGCCAGCTGCTCTTCGGCCACAGGCGGGAAAGGATCCCGGCAAAAAGACCAGTATAGAGCGAGAGATAGGCGGCCAGCAGCACCACAAGGAAGACGTTGACCGGACCGGGCATACCGCCAAAGGTGGCGATACTGACGTAGACCCAGTTAATGCCGGTACCGAACAGACCAAACCCCCAGGCGTAGCCGATGGCTGCTGCCTGAACCGGACGCCGGTTGAGGGTCAGCCCCTGCAACCCCATCAGGGAGAGAAGGGCGGCGGGCCAGAAGTCATAAGGAGAAAAAGCCAGCGTTCCGCTGGCTCC
>DKMV01000110.1:0-428 GCA_002469605.1 Leclercia sp. UBA7405 | reverse complement strand
AGCCAGCGTTCCGCTGGCTCCGAGGATCAGCGCCAGCAGCAAACGCGTGCGCTGGCGTTCAAGCAATGGGGCAAATGCCATTTAAATCAATCATCCAGTGTGGGTTGCGGAGCGTCGTCCGGCATTCTGACATGAACCTGAATAATACGTCGACTGTCGGCCATTGCGACCTTGAACTGATACCCGTCAATTTCGACGGTTTCACCGCGCGCCGGCAGGTGGCCAAAGGCCTGCATTACCAGCCCGCCGATGGTATCGACCTCTTCATCGCTAAAATGGGTGCCGAAGGTGTCGTTAAAATCTTCGATAGGCGCCAGGGCCCGGACGGTCCAGGTGTGACGGCTTAGCTGACGGAAGTCGATATCCTCTTCTTCGTCATACTCGTCTTCGATTTCGCCGACAATCAGCTCCAGAATATCTTCGATGGT
>DKMV01000097.1:544-6747 GCA_002469605.1 Leclercia sp. UBA7405 | reverse complement strand
CAGCAGCGCGTAGCTGGCGATATTGAACGGCAGGCCGAGGAACACATCGCAGGAGCGCTGGTAGAGCTGGCAGGAGAGCTTGCCGTCCGCCACATAGAACTGGAAGAAGGCGTGGCACGGGGCCAGCGCCATTTTATCCAGTTCGCCCACGTTCCAGGCCGAAACGATAATCCGGCGCGAGTCCGGGTCGTTCTTTAGCTGGTTCATCACGGTGGTGATCTGGTCAATATGGCGGCCATCCGGTGCAGGCCATGCGCGCCACTGTTTGCCGTACACCGGCCCGAGATCGCCGTTCTCATCGGCCCACTCGTCCCAGATGGAGACGTTGTTTTCATGCAGATAAGCCACGTTGGTATCGCCCTGCAGGAACCACAGCAGCTCATGAATGATCGAGCGCAAATGGCAACGCTTGGTCGTGACCAGCGGGAAGCCGTCCTGCAGATTGAAGCGCATCTGGTGGCCAAAAATAGAGAGCGTACCGGTGCCGGTGCGGTCATTTTTTGGTGTGCCCTCGTCGAGCACTTTTTTCATCAGGTCAAGATACTGTTTCATGGTTCCTCAGGAGAGCTGCTGCTGTGGGCGACGACGATAAGCCCAGATCATCATGATGGCACCCGCAACAATCATCGGGATAGAAAGGATCTGGCCCATGCTGATGTACTGCACCCACTCGCCGGTAAACTGCGCATCCGGCTGGCGGAAGAACTCAACGATGATGCGAAACGCGCCGTAGCCAATCAGGAACAGGCCCGAGACGGCACCCATCGGGCGCGGCTTGCGGATAAACAGGTTCAGAATGATAAACAGCACGGCGCCTTCAAGCACCATCTCGTACAGCTGGGACATATGGCGCGGCAGTACGCCGTAGGTATCGAAAATAGATTGCCACTCCGGATGCGAAGGCAGCAGCGCCATATCTTCGGTGCGGGAGGCCGGGAAGAGCATGGTGAATGGCACGTTCGGATCGACGCGGCCCCATAGTTCGCCGTTGATAAAGTTGCCGAGGCGTCCTGCTCCAAGCCCAAAGGGGATCAGCGGTGCAATAAAATCCGCTACCTGGAAGAAGTGGCGTTTGGTGCGGTACGCGAAAATGACCATCACCAGGATCACGCCAATCAGGCCGCCGTGGAAGGACATGCCGCCGTCCCAGACGCGGAACAGATAGAGCGGATCGCTAAGGAAGAGCGGGAAGTTATAGAACAACACGTAGCCGATACGCCCGCCCAGGAACACCCCGAGGAAGCCAGCATAGAGCAGGTTTTCCACTTCGTTTTTGGTCCAGCCGCTGCCGGGGCGGGAGGCGCGACGGCCAGCCAGCCACATGGCAAAGATGAAACCAATCAGATACATCAGTCCGTACCAGTGAAGCGCAACGGGTCCAATTGAGAAAATTACCGGATCGAACTCCGGAAAATGCAGATAGCCACTATTCATCTGTCACCACAGGATCTTGTTATTCCGCCGAAAGAAGGTGGACAGCGGTAAAAATGCACGCCCGGTTTTAGCGGGGGCTCCAGAGTTGCGGATCATAGCATAAGGGAAAGGGTGAGGCGGTGCTGAAGTTGTAAAAGATATGTATACCCTCGCGTTGCCGGGAGGGTATCTCCCTTTAGCGGCCGCCGCGGATCAGGCCGCCCATGCCGCGGCGCTCCATAAATGCCGCCACCTGATGGCGCACTTCTGTTGCCAGCTGGGCTTCCAGGCTACGCTGCGCCAGCTGTTGCGCCTCTTCATAGGTAATGTGGCGCAACAGGTACTTCACGCGCGCTACGGAGCGACCGTTCATGGAGAGGTGGCGGAAGCCGAGACCAATCAGGATCGCCACGCACATGGAGTCGCCGGCCATTTCACCGCATAAACGCAGATCCAGCCCCAGCCTTTCAGCTTCACCGGCAATCATCGCCAGCACGCGCAGCATCGCCGGATGCAGGCTGTCGTAGATGCTGGCAACCCTGGTATTGTTGCGATCCACCGCCAGCATATACTGGGTAAGATCGTTCGTGCCCACCGAGATGAAATCCACCCGTGAGGCCAGCTGCAGGAGCATAAAGACCATGGAGGGCACTTCCAGCATCACGCCAATCCGCGGTTTCGGGATCGCATAGCCGATCATCTCTTCAACTTCACGCCCGGCGCGCTCGATCAGCCGTTTCGCCTCGTCGACCTCGTCGATGCTGGTGACCATCGGCAGAAGAATGCTGAGGTTGCCGGTTGCCGCATTGGCGCGCAGCATGGCGCGAACCTGGATCAGGAAGATCTCCGGCTGGTCGAGGGTGATGCGGATCCCGCGCCAGCCCAGACAGGGGTTCTCTTCGCTGATAGGCATATAGGGCAGCTGTTTATCGGCCCCCACATCAAGGGTGCGCAGCGTCACGGGCTTGTCGTTGAACATCTGCAGCATGCCCTGATACTGCGCCACCTGCTCCTCTTCGGACGGGAAGCCGCTTTGCAGCATAAAGGGGATTTCGGTGCGATAGAGGCCGATGCCGTCGATGCGGCTGCCGAGCTTCTCTTCATGCTCCGGGCTCAGGCCTGCGTTGAGCATTACTTTAATCCGCTCGCCGCTTTTCAGCGCGGCGGGAAGATTCACGTCGTCTTCCGCCAGGCGGCTTAACTCGTTCTCTTCGTTAATGAGCCGCTGATATTCATTAAGAATAACCGGCTCGGGATCGACCAGCAGTTCGCCGCGGTAGCCGTCCACCACCAGCGTACGCCGGTGCAGAACCGAGGGCTGTATATCCGCCCCCATCACGGTTGGGATCCCCAGCGCGCGCACCATAATCGCGGCGTGTGAGTTGGCGGCGCCGTCGCGCACCACTATGCCGGTCAGCCGGTCCTGGGGAAGTTCAGCCAGGGTGGTCGCCGAGAGTTCATCGGCCACCAGCACAAAGCGCTCGGGCCAGGCGTTAGCCCCCTGGATGGTGTCATCAAGGTGGAACAGCAGACGCTGTCCCAGGGTGCGCAGATCGCCGGCGCGCTCTTTCAGATAGCCATCGGTCAGCGAGGCAAACTGTTCGGCGAATTTCTCAATGATTTTCTTAACGGCCCACTCGGCCACCGAGCCGTTATCGACCTCGTTAAACAGCTCCCGGCGCAGGCGGGCATCGGAGAGCAGGTGCGAGTAGAGATCGAAAATGGCGGCGGTCTCTTTCTGCGCGCCTGCTGAAAAACGTTTGCTGTAGCGACGAAATTCGTTGGCCGCCTCTTCAAGGGCGCCGGTGAGGCGCTCGCGCTCGAGGGCGGTATCCAGCGTAGAGGCTTCGTAAACCTGCTCCATTAACGGCAGCGTGGCGTCCATCCACCCTTCCGCGATGGCGACCCCGGGAGAAGCGGGCAGCGCACGGATGCGCGTCTGGCGATACTGGCCAAACAGGGCGGCAAGCTGGGACTGAGAGAGAATAGCGGCCATCTGCGTGGCAAGGGTAACGAGGAAGGACTCTTCGCTTTCGTCGTACTGGCGCAGCTCGCGCTGCTGTACCACCAGCACGCCAAGCAACTGGCGGCGCTGAATAATAGGCACGCCGAGAAACGCCCGGAAGCGCTCCTCTTTTACGGCGGGGATATATTTAAAGCTGGGATGTTTCTGGGCATCCGCAAGGTTGATAGGCTCTGCCAGGCGTCCTACCAGCCCGACGATACCTTCGTCAAATGCGAGTGCGACGGTGCGGCCACGCGGTTTTTTTAACCCGCGGGTGGCCATCAGGTAATAACAGCGCCGGTCATGGTCGGCCAGGTAGACCGAACAGACCTCGGTTTCCATCGCAAGACAGATCTCGGTGACCAGAATATCCAGCGCCTCATTGAGCCGTGGAGCGCTGGCCACCTTCTCGACTATTTCTCGCAGGCGAGTGAGCATAATGTGCGTAGCTTAACCTCTTTTACGTCGCCAGGCAGGTGCGCTTTGCGGCTTCGGAGCGGCCTCCTGAAGCGTCATGACGGCACCTGCAAACTCTTTCATCACCCTGCGGTAAACGTCGCGCTTAAACGACACGACCTGCCGTACAGGATACCAGTAGCTGACCCAGCGCCAGCCGTCGAACTCCGGCGTACTGCTGGTTTGCATATTGATATCTGCATCGCTGCTCACCAATTGCAGAAGAAACCATTTCTGTTTCTGGCCGATACATACCGGCTTTGTGTCCCAACGCACCAAACGTTTCGGTAACTTGTAACGCAACCAGTTGCGGGTCGAAGCAAGAATACGGACATCCTTGCGGCTTAAGCCAACTTCTTCGAACAGCTCACGATACATCGCCTGCTCTGGCGTCTCGCCGGGGTTGATCCCCCCCTGAGGAAATTGCCAGGAGTGTTGGCCATATCGCCGGGCCCACATCACCTGCCCCTGACGATTACAAATTACGATTCCGACATTCGGGCGGTAGCCATCGTCATCAATCACCGGACTACCTCAAACTAAACCTTATATATAAATGATTGTTTCACACTCCTGTGAGGCGGTAAACCACTCTCTTTCAGGCCTGTGGACTAATAACAATTGAATAATTCACAAATTTAAGCTGAGTTATAAACAGATGCTGGTAATAAGAGGCCATTTTATTCACTTTTTCTGTGGATAGAGTTGTGAAGAAGTATGGAATTACCGATGGACAACCCAGACTGCTCTGAATATTGCATGAAGTATCGATTTTAATAACATAAAATAATTCATGCAGTTAATAGACTAATACACCGTTCAAAAGGTAAGAGTGTGATATGGCTCACTCTTAAGATCCTGGCGTTGATGAAAGATCGAGCAGCGCCCGTTTTATCCACAGATTGTGCCAATAAGTTAGGCATCTTTTGTCTGAAAATTCGATTTTGCCCCCACGTCAAGGCTGTAAATCGAAACAGTAGTCAGGGTTATCACCAGTTATCCCATTTTTCTGTGGATAACATGGTGTAAGATCCTGTTTATTGCCAGTGACCAGATTTGAACAACCTTTTTAGCTGTGGGAAAATGGTCGCTTAAATCTCGGTAAAACCCTTATAAATCATGCATCTGTTTTCTGTATCAGGAAAACGCTAAACTGCACCAGACCGGTGGAAAACAACTGCTCATTTTTTAACCAAATGGTAACCCTATGCCCTCTCTTATGCCGTTAACCTCTCCCCCTGCCAGCGAAGCGCACTTAATGGATCAGGCGCAACGGCTGGCGGGCTATTCGCTGGGGGAGCTGGCGGCGCTGGCAGGTTTACCCATTCCGGCGGATCTGAAGCGGGATAAAGGCTGGACCGGCGTGCTGCTGGAGCTGTGGTTAGGTGCCAGCGCGGGCAGCAAACCTGAACAGGATTTCGCCGCCCTCGGGGTTGAACTTAAGACTATCCCCATCGATGGCCGGGGCAAGCCGCTGGAAACCACCTTTGTCTGCGTGGCGCCCCTGACGGGCAATACCGGCATTAGCTGGGAAACCAGCCATGTGCGCCACAAGCTGAAGCGGGTGCTCTGGATGCCGGTTGAAGGGGATCGCGCCATCCCTCTCGCCGAGCGTCGGGTAGGCTCGCCGCTGCTCTGGAGCCCAAACGAGGAGGAAGATCGCCAGCTGCGACTCGACTGGGAAGAGCTAATGGACATGATTGTGCTTGGTCAGGTAGAGCGTATTACCGCCCGTCATGGCGAGGTTTTGCAGCTTCGTCCTAAGGCGGCCAACAGCAAAGCCCTCACCGAAGCCATTGGCGCCCACGGCGAGCTTATCCTTACCCTGCCCCGCGGCTTTTACCTTAAAAAGAACTTCACTGGCGCACTGCTGGCACGGCACTTTTTCCTGAAAACCTAGTTTTTATCGTCTTTTTCGTGCTCAAGGCCACAATCCCCTGCTTTTTAAGACTTTACTACTTTCCGGATCGCGCCCGGCAGGTTATTACTACACTAATAACACGATGAGCCAGTGAGGGGGTGAAAAATGAAAAAGTGGGCAGTAATAATCTCGGCTGTTGGTTTAGCGTTTGCCGTTTCCGGTTGCAGTAGCGACTATGTCATGGCGACCAAAGATGGTCGTATGATTTTGACCGACGGCAAACCCGAAGTCGACGATGATACCGGTCTGGTGAGCTATCGCGATCAGCAGGGTAACTCAATGCAGATTAACCGCGACGAGGTTTCGCAAATCATTGAGCGTTAACTATTAAGGTCAGCTCTCCGCTGGCCTTTTTGATTTTTCTCTTCCCCTTTAGCCTCCCCTCTGCCATGTTTATATTCCTTTGTC
>DKMV01000097.1:0-337 GCA_002469605.1 Leclercia sp. UBA7405 | reverse complement strand
TATGCATTATCACCGTATCCCCCATAGCTCACTGGAAATCAGTCAACTGGGGTTGGGCACGATGACATTTGGTGAACAAAATAGCGAAGCCGATGCCCATGCTCAACTCGACTATGCCATCAGCCAGGGCATTAACCTGATTGATGTGGCGGAGATGTACCCGGTGCCGCCGCGCCCTGAGACCCAGGGCCTGACCGAAACTTATGTTGGTAACTGGCTGGCGAAACGGGGCAACCGCGAGAAGCTGGTCCTGGCCTCGAAGGTCAGCGGCCCCTCCCGCAACAACGACAGCGGTATTCGCCCGAATCAGAGTCTGGATCGCAAAAATATCCGCGAC
>DKMV01000272.1:23932-24063 GCA_002469605.1 Leclercia sp. UBA7405 | reverse complement strand
CAGCATCCAGTACTGCGGTTTACGCATCGACTGTGCCAGGGTGAAGTCGTTTTCCACCACGCCGTTAACGGTTTTGACCTCCTGCTGCGGCGCATCTTTCATCAGCGAGGCGCCGAAGAGGATCATCACCA
>DKMV01000272.1:410-23652 GCA_002469605.1 Leclercia sp. UBA7405 | reverse complement strand
CAGCCCTTTACGCTCCGGGAACCATTTCACGCAGTTCGACAGGGTCAGCAGATAGCCCGCGCCATCCGCCAGCCCGACCAGCACCCCGGCGCTGAGCCACAGCATCATCAGGCTGTTGGAGTACGCGGTCAGGAAAAAGCCAACGCCCAGCATCACGCCCGACGCCATGGTCACGCGCTTAACGCCAAAACGTTCCTGCAATTTCCCGGCAACGGAGGAAGAAAGCGCCAGGCCCAGGCTTAGCAAACCAAAAGAGAATGCCACCTGGCTAACGGACGCCCCGAGCTTATCGGAAAGCGCGCTGTTAAACAGGCTCCAGGTATAGACCGATCCCAGCGCGAATTGCGTCACGATGGTACCGAAAAGGGTCAGCCAGCGGGTGCGGTTTTGAGTTGATGTATTCATGGCAGTTATCCTGCAGCAAAAGAGGGAAATTCACTGCTGACAACCATACCCAAAACCCCGAATCCATTGGGGTAAAACGGCATGAACTGCAGACGAGGCGGAATGAACTGCCTTAAATCCGGAATGAATGACCTGGACAGCCGTTTATGCAGGCGCACGTTAGTGGCCACTATCAACGCAGAGCAGGTCAATCAAGGGTTAAAGATGTTAATACTGAGTAAAAAAACGGCTGGTTTTAAAACTTCGCGCTAACACCCAGGGTATAGAGGTAATCCTCTCCCATCGTCATATTTTCGGTTTGAGACAGGGAGGCCCAGGCCGCCATATGCGGATAAAGGGGAATATCCGCGCCGACGGTGACATCCATCCAGTTGCCATATTGCAAGGTGGCGGGTGTTTTACCCATGCCGGACTGGGCTTTCCACTGGTTCTCGCCAATTTGCTGGTTATAGCTAATTTGCGCCCAGGGCCGCACGCCGCCGACCCGCGTATCCACGCGCCAGCCGAGGGTGCTGATACCCGCGTGCCAGAGCGGATCGGTCAGGGAGGGGGTATGCCCGCTGTCGCCGAACTCGTTATACATACTGGGCGCCGAGCCGTCATAGCGCCACGACACCACCGGCCCGGTGGTCACCTTGTGGGCAACGGGTATCGCCACCCCCACGCTCATGGTACTGGCCGCCATCGCCGAGGAGTCATCCGGCAGATTCAGCGCCAGGCCCGTATTCTGCGAGGAGCGGATCCGCTCTTCGAGAATATCTTCATACCGCGGTTGGTGATCGTCATCCCATGTGTAACGCTCGGTTGTATTATTTAAGGTATCTGAAGCGATATATTCCTGTTGCCAGGCTTTTGCTGTGTTGCCTGCTAACAGGCAGGCTAACAAGCTCACCACACCCGTTACGGCATGGTGGCCACTAATCTTTATCATCATCAAAGCGACTCCAGAAGAGAGCCGAATTCGGCGATATTTTTCATTGTTAATGAAGGGTGGGCGGGTTATTGCGAAATGGCTTCGCTGCGTATTAAACCCTGTATTAACTATTGTCTCTTTCAATACCACGTCAAGCCGGGCCGATTGAAATTTTTAGGGTTTCAGGATCAATAAGGGAGAAGTGCTATGCAACGTTGCGGATGGGTAAGCCAGGATCCTCTTTATATCACTTACCACGATAACGAGTGGGGCATACCAAAAACTGACGGACGTTATCTCTTTGAGATGATCTGCCTTGAGGGGCAGCAGGCCGGGCTGTCGTGGATCACCGTATTAAAAAAGCGGGAGAATTACCGTCGCGCCTTCCATCAGTTCGATCCCGTACGGGTCGCAGAGATGACGGAAGAGGACGTCGAACGGCTGGTGCTGGACGCGGGCATTATTCGCCATCGCGGTAAAATTCAGGCCATTATCGGCAATGCGCGTGCGTTTCTGGCGATGGAGGCCAACGGCGAACCCTTTGCAGATTTTGTCTGGTCGTTTGTGGATCATAAGCCGCAAATCACGCAGGCCGCGACCCTCGCAGAGATCCCCAGCGCCACCCCCACCTCGGATGCCCTGTCAAAGGCGTTGAAAAAGCGCGGTTTTAAATTTGTGGGCACCACCATCTGCTACGCCTTTATGCAGTCCTGCGGGCTGGTCAATGACCATATCAAAGGCTGTATCTGTCATCCGGGAGGTCAGCATGATCCGTGCATGGCTGAGTGACGATACTACTCCCCTGCTGCGCCTGTGGCTTGAAAGCACCACCCTCGCCCATCCCTTTATCGATGCCCGCTACTGGCAGGAGAGCGAAGCGACCGTGCGCGATGTCTATCTGCCGTCGGCGCAGACCTGGGTCTGGGAAGAGGCAGGCGAGGTACGTGGTTTTATCAGCGTACTGCACGTTCAGTACATCGGGGCGCTGTTTGTTGCGCCGGACCATACCGGCAAAGGGATTGGCCGGGCGCTGATTAACCACGTTAAGGAGCACTACCCGGCCCTGAGCCTGGAGGTGTATCAGAAGAACAGTCGGGCGGTGAATTTCTATCATGCCCAGGGCTTTCGCATTATGGACTGCGCCTGGCAGGATGAGACCCAACACCCGACCTGGATCATGAGCTGGCAGGCGGATCAAATGCCGTCAGCGTAAGCGTCGGCCCCTGATATTTTTCTATCCACGCCAGCGCCGTGTTTCCCGCGCAGCCGTTCCCCAGCTTCGAGCTGGGGAGATCTTTGGTCAGCACGTTTACCGCACCGTTTTTACAGATCCCCCCTTCGCTGCCCGCCAGATCCGGCCACGCCCCCTGATGAATGCAGATAACGCCGGGCTTAATGCCCTCGCTTACTACCGCCCCCGCCAGCACCTGACCGCGCGAGTTCCAGACGCGAACCAGGTCGCCATCGGCAATGCCGCGGGCGCGGGCATCGGTTGGATGCAGCGTGACCGGCTCGCGCCCCGCCACCGCGTACTGCTCTCGCAGGGAGGAGTAGTTGAGCTGGCTGTGCAGGCGGTGCGCAGGATGGGCGGAAAGCAGCTGCAGCTGTTGTGGCGCGGCGTTGCCATGCCACTCGTCCGGCTCCAGCCACATAGGGTGCGGCGGGCAATCGCCATAGTTAAAGCCCGCGATACGCCGGGAGTAGATCTCAATCTTGCCGCTTTCGGTTTTCAGCGGGTGCGCCTGCGGGTCGCGGCGGAAATCGGCAAAACGGACAAAGCGGGCGTTTTGCTCGCTCTCCGGCATCTCGAGGATCTCGTTTGCCTCCCAGAACTGAGAAAACGGCGGCAGAGTCACTCCCTGGGCCGCGCCGCGCTCGCCGGCAATATTGTAGAAGGTCTCCAGCCACTCCAGATCGCTCTTCCCTTCGGTAAAGCGTTCCGCCCCGCCCTGCTCCCAGCGCTCGCTGAGTTCGGTAAACACCGTCAGGTCGTCCCGGGCTTCATCTCGCGGCGGCACTACGCGCTTCATCGGCACCATATGCTGGTTGCTGTAGTCGCCGGTCATGGTCATGTCGTTACGTTCAAAGGAGGTGGTGGCCGGCAGGACGATGTCCGCATGTTTGGCCGCCGCCGTCCAGAAGCACTCCGAAATGACCACCAGCTCCGGCTTCTGCCAGGCGCGGATCAGGCGATTGGTATCCTGATGATGGGTAAAGTTGGCGCCGCCCGCCCACCAGACGAAGCGGATATCCGGGAAGTGGCGATCCTGGCCGTTATGCTGATAAAAGCCGCCCGGATTTTCCAGGGCTTCCACAATACGGGCGACCGGGATTTTATCCACCGCGTCCGTGCCTCCCGGCACGCTGCCCTGCATCGACGCCAGCACCGCCGCGCGGCGGGTTGGATTCCCGCCGTTAGCAAAGTGATAAGAGAGGCCAAAGCCGCCGCCGGGCGTGCCAATCTGGCCGAGCATGGCGGCGAGGGTGACCAGCATCCAGTGCTTCTGCTCGCCAAACTGCTGGCGCTGCATCCCCCAGCCTGACATCAGCATGGTGGTGTTATTGTGGAATAACGCCGCCAGTTCGCGGATTTTTGCTGCCTCTACGCCGCAGATGCGTGCAGCCCACTCCGCCGTTTTGGCGATTCCGTCGCTTTCGCCGGTCAGGTAGCGGGCAAACTGGTCGTAACCGGTAGTGCAGCGGGCCAGAAACGCCTCGTCATGCCAGCCGTTTTCCACCAGCGTATGGGCAATGCCCAGCATCATGGCAACATCGGTGCCCATATGCGGGGCGATCCACTCGGCGGCCTCGCCGAGGAAATCGGCGGTCTCTGAACGCATCGGATCGATACAGATTATCCGCTTACCGCTTTTACGCAGCGCCTCAAAGTAGCCAATGCCCTGTTCGTCGGAGGCGTTCCAGGCAATCTTCAGGGTATTAAGCGGGTTGGCGCTCCAGAGCACCACTACGTCGGTATGCTCCAGCACCAGCGGCCAGCTGGTCTGCTGTTGATACACTTCGTTGCCGCCCACCACGTAGGGCATGATCGCCTGCGCCGCGCCGGTGGAGTAATCCCCGAGATGACCGGTATAGCCGCCCGCCAGGCTCATATATCGCTGTAGCAGAGTTGCCGCCTTGTGCAGTACGCCGTTAGAGCGCCAGCCGTACGAGCCGGCAAAAATCGACGACGGGCCGTAGGTTTCCCGAATACGTTTGTGCTGGGTATGGATCAGATCCAGCGCCTGGTCCCAGCTGACGCGCACATATTCATCTTCGCCACGCACCCCCTGGGGCTTATCCGGTGATGCCAGAAAGCCTTTTCGCACCATCGGCCAGCGCACGCGGGTTTTACTGTGCACCTGATCGCGCACCACGGTCTGCAGAGAGTTGGGGTGGCTGGTGGGCAAGGCCCCGCGGGATGACAAAACATTTTCGCCATCGGTCTCTACCAGCATCGGTCCCCAGTGGGCGGCGGTCAGAATGGTTTTTATTGATGTGGTCAAAGCGTGCGCTCCCGGATTACCTGTTGCAGGTGTTGTCGCCTTCTTCGAGGCCGTTGATGGTTTGAAACATATTTCAGAGTTATCCCCGAAATTTTCTACATAACTGCACGTCATAATCAACTGCCACGTTCGTCGTGGCAAAGAATAAAAAGGATTAAGGAAATAAGATGAAAAAACGCGTACTCATGATTGCCGCGCTGGTCAGCGGCGCACTGGCTGTTTCAGGCTGCACAACAAACCCTTATACCGGTGAACGCGAAGCGGGCAAATCCGGCATTGGCGCGGGCCTTGGCTCACTCGTTGGCGCGGGCGTCGGCGCCCTCTCCTCCTCGAAAAAAGATCGCGGCAAAGGCGCACTGATTGGCGCGGCGGCAGGTGCTGCGCTGGGCGGCGGCGCCGGTTATTACATGGATGTGCAGGAAGCGAAACTGCGCGACAAAATGCAGGGTACCGGCGTGAGCGTGACGCGTAGTGGCGATAACATCATTCTGAATATGCCAAACAACGTGACCTTCGACAGCAGCAGCGCCACCCTGAAACCGGCCGGGGCCAATACCCTGACCGGCGTGGCGGCGGTGCTCAAGGAGTACAGCAAAACCGCGGTCAACGTGATCGGCTTTACCGACAACACCGGCGGCCAGGATCTGAACATGCGTCTCTCCCAGCAGCGCGCGGACTCCGTTGCCAGCTCGCTCATCACCCAGGGCGTAGCCGCTACCCGTATCCGCACCAGCGGCATGGGCCCGGCTAACCCGATCGCCAGCAACAGCACGGAAGAGGGCAAAGCCCAGAACCGCCGCGTTGAGATCACCTTAAGCCCAATCCAGTAAGGGCTTGCCATCGCTGATTTTCGCGCTAAGGTGTTCTCACTTCAGGCAAGGGAATCAGCGATGCGCAAAACAACACGGGCCACCATCAGCGATGTGGCGAAAGCCGCAAAAACCGGTAAAACCAGTATTTCCCGTTACCTCAACGGTGAAAAACATCTGCTCTCCGACGCGCTGCTTGCCCGCATTGAACAGGCCATCGCCGATCTCGATTACCGTCCCAGCCTGATGGCCCGGGGGCTAAAGCGTGGCCGTACCCGCCTGATTGGCCTGATCATCGCCGATATCACCAACCCCTATTCGGTTAATGTCCTGAGCGGTATCGAAGCCGCCTGCCGTGAAAAAGGCTTCACCCCGCTGGTCTGTAATACGAATAACGAACTGGATCAGGAGCTGCACTACCTCGATCTACTGCGCAGCTACCAGGTGGAGGGGATCGTGGTCAACGCGGTCGGTATGCGCGAAGAGGGGCTGAACCGCCTGCAGCAGTCGGCCCTGCCCATGGTGCTGATTGACCGCAAAATCCCCGATTTCGCCTGTGACGTGGTGGGGCTGGATAACACTCAGGCCGCAACCACCGCAACCGAACACCTTATCGAGCAGGGCTTTGAAGCGATCCTGTTTCTCAGCGAACCCCTGGGGATGGTGAATACCCGCCGTGAACGGCTGGGGGCGTTTCGCGCAACCCTTGCCCGCTACCCCGGCGTAATCGCCGAAAACAGCGAAATTCCCCTGCACGAAGCCGAACAGCTGGATAACGCTCTGCGCCAGTTCCATACCCGCCACCGGGGGATGCGCAAGGCGGTGATCTCCGCGAACGGCGCCCTCACCCTTCAGGTTGCCCGCTCGCTGCGACGCATTGGCCTGCACTGGGGCAGCGATATCGGCCTCCTGGGCTTTGACGAGCTGGAGTGGGCCGAACTGGCGGGCGTGGGCATCACTACTCTGAAACAGCCCACCTGGCAGATAGGCTTTGCCGCCGTCGAACAGGTTGTGAGCCGCATTGAAGGCACCAGCGACGCCGTGCGCGAACGGGTCTTCTCCGGCGAGCTGATTGTGCGCGGCTCCACCGCCCGTTAATTTCCCCTTCGTGATGACGATCAAAAATTCAACATCCTGAACTTTTCTTTGGAACCGGTTCCATCTAGCGTAATAGTATCGATAACGCGATGGAGTCAGCCAGTGGGCAGAAAAATTATTGTTGTTACCGCCGCGTATGGCGCTGACCAGGTCCGTGAAGCGGGCGGTCAGCGCGCCATGCTGCCGGTGATCGCCGGGGCAGGCGCAGACGGCGTAGAGATCCGCCGGGAGCTCTTTAACGACGCCGAATTAGCGGCGCTGCCGATGCTGGCGCAGTCCGTTGAGCTACTCGGCCTGCTGGCCTGCTACTCTGCCCCCGACTCCCTGTTTACCCCCGACGGCGCGCTTAATCCGCAGCTGCCGCGCTACCTTGCCGAAGCCAGCGCCCTGAATGCCCTGTGGCTGAAAGTCTCTCTCGGCCATTTTTGCGATAAACAGCAGCTCGACGCGCTGCGCCCGCTGCTTGAGTCAAGCGGCATGGCGCTGGTGGTGGAGAACGATCAGACCGATTTCGGCCAGCTCGCCCCGATGCAGCGCTTTAAAGCGGCCTGCCGGGTGATGGCCCTGCCGGTGACCCTGACCTTTGATATGGGCAACTGGCTGTGGGTGGGCGACTCCCCGGAAGAGGCGGCGCAGCGGCTGGCTCCGGCCGTGAGCTATATCCACGTGAAAGCGGCAGAACCCCATCGCCACCATTTCCGCGCCGTTCCTCCCGCCGGGAAGAACTGCCGCTGGATGGCGCTGCTGGATACGCTGCCCGGCGACGTGCCCCGGGGGATCGAGTTCCCGCTCGAAGGCCCGGATCTGATGGCCGTCACCCGTCACTACGTTAATTTACTGCGCGAGGAGTAACCATGCAGCAGGCACTGGATGTCATCACTATTGGCGAAGCGATGGCGATGTTTGTCGCCACCGAAACCGGCGAACTGAGTCAGGTTGAGCACTTTATCAAGCGCGTGGCCGGCGCCGAGCTGAATGTCGCCACCGGGCTGGCGCGCCTCGGCCTGAAGGTGAGCTGGGTGAGCCGCGTGGGCAACGACAGCTTCGGTCAGTTTGTCCTGGAGTCGCTGAAAAAAGAGGGCATCGAGACGGCGGGCGTGACCCTGGATGGCTGCTTCGCCACCGGTTTTCAGCTGAAATCTAAGGTCGCCGATGGAACCGATCCCATCGTGGAGTATTTCCGTAAAAACTCTGCTGCCAGCCATCTGTCGGTGGAGGATTTTAACCCGGCCTGGTTTACCTCCGCGCGACATCTGCACCTGAGCGGCGTGGCGGCAGCACTATCGGCCAGCTCTTACACCCTGCTGGATCATGCCGCCGGGGCCATGAGAGCGGCAGGCAAGACCATCTCTTTCGATCCGAACCTGCGCCCGGTGCTGTGGAAAAGCGAGGCGGAGATGGTGGAGAAGTTAAACCATCTCGCCTTCCAGGCCGACTGGGTGCTGCCGGGCCTAAAAGAGGGGCTGATCCTGACCGGAGAAAAAGATCCTGAAGGGATCGCCGATTTTTATCTCGATAAAGGGGTGAAGGCAGTGATCCTGAAAACCGGCGCCGATGGCGCATGGTTTAAAACTGCCGACGGTGAGAAAGGCGCCGTGGCGGCGGTTAAGGTCGAAAACGTGGTCGACACGGTTGGCGCGGGCGATGGTTTTGCCGTAGGGGTGATTAGCGCCCTGCTGGAAGGCAAAACGCTGCCGCAGGCCGTCTCGCGCGGCAACACCATCGGCTCACTGGCGATTCAGGTGCAGGGCGACAGCGAAGGCTTACCCACCCGCCGCCAGCTTGCCGAGTAATCCAACTATTATTAAGCCACCCTGTACCCTACAGACAGCGGCGGTCAACACCTCAACCACAGAGGCAAGCCTATGAAAAGTTCGACAAATGCAGTAAAACGCTGGTGGTACATCATGCCTATCGTGTTTATCACGTACAGCCTGGCGTATCTCGATCGCGCAAACTTTAGTTTTGCCTCTGCCGCGGGCATCAACGACGATCTGGGGATTACCAAAGGGGTCTCTTCCCTGCTGGGGGCGCTCTTCTTCCTCGGCTACTTCTTCTTCCAGATCCCGGGTGCGGTTTACGCGGAACGCCGCAGCGTGCGCAAACTGATTTTCGTCTGTCTGATCCTGTGGGGTGCCTGCGCCTCGCTCACCGGGATGGTGACTAACATTCCGGCGCTGGCCGCCATTCGCTTTATCCTCGGGGTGGTAGAAGCGGCGGTGATGCCCGCCATGCTTATTTACATCAGCAACTGGTTTACAAAATCTGAACGCTCCCGCGCCAATACCTTCCTGATCCTCGGTAACCCGGTGACCGTGCTGTGGATGTCGGTGGTCTCCGGCTATTTGATCCAGTCTTTCGGCTGGCGTGAGATGTTTATCATCGAAGGGGTGCCGGCGGTTATCTGGGCATTCTGCTGGTGGGTGCTGGTAAAAGACAAACCGGCCCAGGCGAAGTGGCTCTCTGAAGATGAAAAAGCGGCGCTGCAGGCGCAGCTCGATAAAGAACAGCAGGGGCTGAAAGCGGTACGTAACTATGGCGAAGCGTTCCGTTCACGCAACGTGGTGCTGCTCTGCATGCAATATTTCGCCTGGAGCATCGGGGTGTATGGTTTCGTGCTGTGGCTGCCGTCGATTATCCGCAGCGGTGGTGAAAACCTGGGTATGGTGGAAGTGGGCTGGCTGTCGTCGGTGCCCTATCTGGCCGCCACTATCGCCATGATCGTCGCCTCCTGGGCCTCGGATAAACTGCAAAACCGCAAGCTGTTCGTCTGGCCGCTGCTGCTGATCGCCGCCTTCGCCTTTATTGGCTCCTGGGCTGTAGGCGCCAACCACTTCTGGGCCTCTTACACCCTGCTGGTGATTGCCGGTGCGGCAATGTATGCCCCTTACGGTCCTTTCTTCGCCATCATTCCGGAGATGCTGCCGCGTAACGTGGCGGGTGGGGCCATGGCGTTAATCAACAGTATGGGGGCGCTGGGCTCGTTCTTCGGCTCCTGGTTCGTGGGCTATCTGAACGGCGCCACCGGCAGCCCGTCCGCCTCATACATCTTTATGGGGGTGGCGCTTTTTGCCTCGGTATGGCTTACTCTGATTGTTAAGCCTGCTAATAATCAAGACATTCCCGCTGGCGCACGCCACGCCTGAACCCTTTATCATCAACGGAGATTAGCATGAAGCCGTCCGTCATTTTGTACAAAGCCCTGCCCGAGGATCTGCAAAAACGTCTCGAGGCGCACTTCAGCGTGACCCAGGTGCCGGACCTCAGTCCGGAAACCGTGGCACAGCATGCAGAGGCGTTTGCCCAGGCCGAAGGCCTGCTGGGCTCAAGCGAGAAAGTAGACGCCGCGCTGCTGGAAAAAATGCCGAAGCTCCGTGCGACCTCCACCGTCTCCGTGGGCTATGACAACTTCGATGTCGATGCGCTCAATGCACGCCGTATCTTCCTGATGCACACCCCCCATGCCCTCACCGAAACGGTGGCCGATACCCTGATGGCGCTGGTATTAAGCAGCGCCCGCCGCGTGGTAGAGGTGGCCGAGCGCGTAAAAGCGGGTGAATGGACCCAGAGCATCGGTCCGGACTGGTTTGGGGTGGATGTACACGGCAAAACGCTGGGGATAGTGGGGATGGGCCGTATTGGTACGGCGCTGGCGCAGCGCGCCCATTTCGGCTTTAACATGCCGATTCTCTACAACGCCCGTCGCCAGCATAAAGAGGCGGAGGAGCGCTTCAATGCCCACTACTGCGAGCTGGATACGCTGCTGCAGGAGTCAGACTTTGTCTGCCTGATCCTGCCCCTCACGGATGAGACGCATCATCTGATTGGTAAAGAGGCCTTTGCGAAGATGAAGAAATCCGCCATCTTCATTAACGCAGGTCGTGGACCGGTAGTGGATGAAAAAGCGCTGATTGCCGCCCTGCAAAACGGTGAGATCCACGCCGCAGGCCTGGATGTGTTTGAGCAGGAGCCGCTGCCGAAGGACTCTCCGTTATTGACGCTGCCGAACGTAGTCGCCCTGCCGCACATTGGCTCGGCTACGCATGAAACGCGCTACAACATGGCGGCCACGGCCGTGGATAACCTGATTAACGCCCTCGACGGCAAGGTCGAGGAAAACTGCGTCAACCCGCAGGTTAAGGGCTAGAAACGAAAAAACCCGCCAGAAGGCGGGTTTTTGAATTTTGGTGCTGCTGGGTTGAAGCTTACAGGCTTACAACGTTACCAGCTGCCGGGCCTTTAGCGCCGCTTTCGATGGTGAAGGACACTTTCTGACCTTCGTCCAGAGATTTGTAGCCATCGTTCTGGATAGCAGAGAAGTGTACGAACACGTCTTTAGAGCCATCGTCAGGAGTGATGAAGCCGAAACCTTTATCAGCGTTGAACCATTTTACCAGACCAGTCATTTTACCAGACATAGAAATTACCTTATTAAAAATTTGTTGTGCCTTCCGGCGCGATGGTTGCGTTACAGATTTTTAAGCGATGAAGGAAGGGTCACTACGAAGGGTATCTTTGGATAACAATCTGGACTGCTTGACTAAACTGCTTTAGGTCTGTGTAACAAACCGACGAGGTGTATTAACACATACTTCGGGCACCGATGACAAGCTTTATTTTCATTACTTATAAAACCCCCGCTGTAGCGCGGGGGAGTTTTTGCTTATTCCGTTGCGGCAACGGCCGCTGCCCACGCCTGACTGAAGGCCTGGTGCTGCGACGCAAGCGGGCCGATCAGCGTGTTGTACTGGCTGGCCTGCTGGGAGGTCGGGAACTGAATGCCGTTAGAGACAAAGCTCACCTGGGTACCCTGTTGGGTAATAAAATCCCCCACCTGCACCAGCTGCTGGGTAAAGATCTGCGCGGCAGGAATGAGCGGCTGCATAGCGTCAGCGGGCTTGATCACCACTTTTTCATACGCTTTGTCGAACACCGGCTTTAACTCTTCGTTCTGTTTCAGCGCGGAGCGTGCCCCATCGGCCTGCATTTTGGCGTTCTGCAGCTGCTGGCTCAGTACGCCCAGCGCACCGTTAGCCTGGCTCAGCGGTTCACGCTGGGTCATATAATCCTGCGGCACGCGAATCGCATTGACGCTGTCCACCACCGGACGCAAGCCGGAATCCATCGCCTGATTAACCTGCTGGGAGTAGCCATACAGGATGGCGTAATCGGAGACGAAAGGTCCAAACTGTTTTTTCTGATCCGCCGTCAGCGTTGGCAGACGCTCGCCGCTGCGCATCACGGTATTTTGCAGAAAGTCGATAAACGCTTTACGCTGATCGCCTTCTTTATCGAAACACCCACTCAGGCTAACTACCATCAACAACGCCGCAAGCGGCGCAAACCAGCGAGAGCAGGACTTTCCTGTCGCCATTTTCAATACTCCTTTCACCCAAAAAAGCGCACACCGGCACACGCGTGCCCGACGGTGACAAGAATAGTCCAGGTGAGGCCTGCAAGATACTCTTTTCATGTAAAACGACTATTGCGAATTAAATTCTTACCATTTACAAAAATTTAGTTTATGCCCGCCGCTGCTGAATAATCAGTTCATTAGCGCAGGAATAGCCCCGCTTATCACGCGCGCAAACGGTTTGCGCCAAACTAATCACATACGTGACGATCTCTATTTCATTTTACCGACTATTCTTAATTTGCTCTCTGATGTTCATGATTCCGCTGTGCGATGTATGAGGAGTTCTCAATGGAATTAAAAGATCCTGGTTTTGACCTGTTAAGCAGTCTGGAACAGATTGTTTTTAAAGATGTACCGCCAAAAGCAACCCTGAACCAAAAGGCAAATCCGTTTACTGAATTTGAGCAATTACGTAAAGGGACCGGCCTGCGGTTAGATGATTTCGCCAGAGCAATGGGTGTTAGCGTAGCGATGGTCCAGGAGTGGGAATCAAAAAGAGTGAAGCCCACCACGACCGAGCTGAAGCTGATGCGCCTGATTCAGGCAAACCCTGCCCTCAGCAAGCAGTTGATGAATTAATTACTATTGCTGGATTATCTTATTTTGCCCCCGCATAAGCGGGGGTTTTTGATCTTAGCGCACCGTACCACGCCACCCCGCTTCATGCCACACTAGCTCATGCGTCAGCCTTAACCCCTCAAGAAACGCCTCATCGTGAGAGACCACCAGCAGCGCGCCGGGAAAATCGGCCAGCGCCGCCTCGATGGCCTGCACCGAAGTCAGATCGAGATGGTTTGTTGGCTCATCCAGCAGCAGCAGCTGGGCGGCGGCCTCCCGCCACAGTACGCAGGCCAGCGCCGCTTTTAATCGTTCCCCACCGCTCAGTGCGGATAGCGGGAGCATAACTTTGTCCGCCCCCAGCTGAAGCTGCGCCAGCCGACTGCGCAGCTCGCCCTCCGCCAGCGGCGTATTGTTCAGATTAAGATGGGTGATGACCGACTGCGTCAGGTCCAGACGCGAGAGATGCTGGTCAAGCCAGGCCATCCTGACCGACGTCCGACACTGCCCAACAAGCGGGGCAATGTCGCCGAAGATAGCTTTTAGCAGCGTGGTCTTGCCGCAGCCGTTCGGCCCGCGCACGGCAACGCGCATCGGGCCATGCATGCGCCAGTTAAGCGCCGGGACATTCCCATGCGGTAACACCGCATCCTCCAGCACCAGTACCTGTTTACCCTCGGCTATCCGACTGCCCGGCAGGCTGAACATCACCGGATGCTCCTCTTCAACCCACTCCCGGGCCAGGTTGACGGCGACATTCAGGGCCTCGCTTTGCCCGCTATGCTGCTGGCGCCACGCCGCGGGGCGCTCTTTTGCCGCCCCTTTGTATTTAACGCGCTCAAAAGAGGCGATGTTAAGGGTATCGACCGTGCGCAGGGTCTTAGCCGATCGCCGCAGGCTGTCGTCGTGCTCTTTTTGCATGCGCAACTTCTCGCGCTTGCGCTCCGTTCTGGCGTGCTCCAGCGCCGCGTGGGCGGCCTGCCGTTCAACGTCGCGCTGGCGCAGATAATCGTCATAGTTGCCGCCATAAGCGCGCAGCCCTGCGGCGCTCAGCTCCAGGATACGCGGCACCTGGGCCAGCAGTTCACGATCGTGGGTTGCCACCAGCACGCCGCCGCTAAAGCGTGCGAGCTGGGCGTAAAACCACGCCCGTCCCTGCCGATCGAGATGGTTGGTGGGTTCATCCAGCAGCAGAAAATCGGCGTTGGCAGTAAAGGCGCCGCACAGTAGCGCCCGCACGCGCTCGCCGCCGCTCAGTTCGGAAGCGAGCTTATCGGGGCTGAACGCCGGCAGGCTAGCCCCGGCAAAGGCCTGCGTCAGCCGTTCGCTGAGATCCCAGAAGCCCTCAAGGCGCTCCAGATCTTCAGGCTGGTAGTTACCGCTGTCGATACGCTGCCGGGCGGCGAAGAGGGCCTGGTAGCCAAGCAGTTCCGCAAGCGTAGTGTGAGGAGAGATATCGTGCTGCTGGGCAACATACGCATGGGTGCCGAAGCGCTCGATATGGCCGCTGGCAGGTTTATCCAGCCCGGCGAGCAGGCGCAACAGCCGCGTTTTACCGCTGCCGTTACGGCCAACCAGCGCGCAGAGCGAAGGCTCCAGCGTCAGATTCAGCGGGCCAAAAAGGGTATCGCCCGTCGCAAACTGACAGGTGAGCTGATGCAATATAAAAGAAGGGGATTGCGCAAAATGAGGCATAAGCACTCCTGAATGAAATCGGATTTCCCCTGCCGACGCGATGGCGTGTGGCAAGGATCGAGGTTCAAATCAGGCGTGGTTGTTCATTTTTGGGGGCGCTCCAGGGGGAGAAAGTTAACGGGGGTAAGGATAGCGGGGTTTGACTGGCTTTTTCAAGGTTAATTTTCGAGCAATGGGTTCATGGTGAGGGGAACATGCGGCTCGGTGGTTGCGGCTGTTTCCCCTCTCCCCTTTGGGGAGAGGGCCAGGGTGAGGGGAATATGCGGCTCGGTGGTTGCGGCTGTTTCCCCTCTCCCCTTTGGGGAGAGGGTTAGGGTGAGGGGAATATGCGGCTCGGTGGTTGCGGCTGTTTCCCTCTCCCCTTTGGGGAGAGGGCCAGGGTGAGGGGAATATGCGGCTCAGGAGGATATTCCGTTCACTATGCGTTCATTGCTACTTTGCAGCCATAGCACCGGTGAACGTGTGAAGGGGGCTCGCTGCCGGGCGCGATCCTGCATCCATGCAGGTCACGCCCTCTCGGCGCATCCATGCGCCTCGCCCTGGCCTTCCGGAAACGCTTCGGCGAATGGGTGCCGGACTGGGGTGCCGCTGTGATTTTTGTGATAAATGATGGTTTTCCGTGGCGGTGATTTTGCGAGGATCGTGCTGGCTAATAACTGATAAAGGTGTCATGGCGACTGGCTAACGCTAAAAACAAAAAACCCGCCGAAGCGGGTTTTTTCACGTTGCGTGCCTTACTGCTGCAGCAGCGAAATATCCGCCACGCGCAGGAACAGCTCGCGCAGTTTTTCGAGCATGGAGAGACGGTTAATACGCAGCTCGTCATCTTCTACGTTTACCATCACTTTCTCGAAGAAGGCGTCGATCACTTCACGCAGCTCGGCCAGTTCGGTCAGCGCTTCCTGGTAGCGGCCTTCCACGAACAGCGGCTCCAGCTTATCGCGCAGCACCACAACCTGCATCGCCAGGGCGATCTCTTCCGGCTCTCTCAGGGACGCAGCGTTCACGCGCTCGTTCAGCGTTTCGTCGGACTTCGCCAGGATGTTAGATACGCGTTTGTTGGCCGCAGCCAGCGCTGATGCCGCTTCCAGGGTACGGAAGTGGGACACCGCCTTCATACGGGCATCGAAATCGGCCGGACGGGTCGGACGACGCGCCAGCACCGCCTGAATGGTGTCGACGGTATAGCCTTCGTCCTGATACCAGGCGCGGAAACGGCCCAGCATAAAGTCGATAACGTCATCCACCACATTGGCGTTGGTCAGCTTGTCGCCATACAGACGCACCGCTTCTTCGGTCAGCGTTTGCAGATCCAGATTCAGGTTCTTTTCAACGATAATGCGCAGCACGCCCAGCGCAGCGCGACGCAGCGCAAACGGGTCTTTGTCCCCTTTCGGATGCTGGCCGATACCGAAGATGCCCGCCAGGGTATCCATCTTATCGGCGATCGCCACGGCACAGGCCACCGGGTTGGAAGGCAGATCGTCACCGGCAAAGCGCGGCTGATACTGCTCGTTCAACGCCACGGCCACGTCTTCCGCTTCGCCATCGTGACGCGCGTAGTGCATGCCCATTACGCCCTGGGTGTCGGTAAATTCGAACACCATGTTGGTCATCAGGTCGCACTTGGAGAGCAGGCCGGCGCGGGTGGCGTGGTTAACGTCGGCACCGATTTCACGGGCGATCCAGCCGGAGAGCTCTGCGATACGGTCCGTTTTGTCGCGCAGGGTACCCAGCTGCTGCTGGAACAGTACGGTCTGCAGGCGCGGCAGGTGGTCTTCCAGACGCTTTTTACGGTCGGTCTTAAAGAAGAACTCCGCATCCGCCAGGCGTGGGCGAACCACTTTTTCGTTACCGGAGATAATCTGCACCGGATCTTTCGATTCGATGTTGGCCACAAAAATAAAGTTCGGCAGCAGTTTGCCGTCGGTGGCGTATACCGGGAAGTACTTCTGGTCACCCTTCATGGTGTGTACCAGCGCTTCTGCCGGCACGGCGAGGAACTTCTCTTCGAATTTCGCCGTCAGCACAACCGGCCATTCAACCAGAGAGGTCACCTCTTCCAGCAGGCTTTCGCTCAGATCGGCGATGCCGCCAATCTGACGTGCCGCTTCTTCTGCATCAGCTTTAATTTTGGCTTTACGCTGCTCATAGTCGGCAATCACTTTGCCGCGCTCCAGCAGGATCTGCGGATACTGATCGGCATTGTCGATGGTGAATTCCGGCTCACCCATAAAGCGATGGCCGCGAATCACGCGATCGGACTGAATACCCAGAATGGTGGCCGGAATAACGCTATCGCCCAGCAGCAGGGTCACGGTGTGAACCGGACGCACAAAGTGCACGTCGGAGTCGCCCCAGCGCATCAGTTTAGGAATCGGCAGCTTAGCCAGCGAGGTGGCGATCATATTCGGCAGCAGCGCTTCTGCGCTTTCGCCTTTTACGTGCGCGCGATACAGCAGCCACTCGCCTTTATCGGTGGTCAGACGCTCGGCCTGGTCAACGGTGATACCGCAACCGCGCGCCCAGCCTTCTGCCGCTTTGCTCGGTTTGCCTTCGGCGTCGAACGCCTGGGCAATGGCCGGGCCGCGTTTTTCGACTTCGCGATCCGGCTGAGCCGCCGCCAGGTTTGCTACTTTCAGCGCCAGACGGCGCGGTGCGGCAAACCACTCAATTTTACCGTGCGCCAGGCCAGCGTTATCCAGCTCGGCGGTGACGTTCGCAGCGAAAGATTCAGCCAAGCTGCGCAGGGCTTTTGGTGGCAGCTCTTCGGTGCCAATTTCCACCAGGAAAGTTTTCTCAGACATGGCCGCCTCTTATTTGTTTCGGTTGCACATCGGGAAGCCAAGGGCTTCACGGGACGCATAGTAAGCTTCTGCTACGGCTTTGGTCAGGGTACGAATACGCAGAATGTAGCGCTGACGTTCAGTCACAGAGATAGCTTTACGGGCGTCCAGCAGGTTGAAGCTGTGGGCGGCCTTCAGAATACGCTCGTAGGCAGGCAGCGGCAGCGGAGTCTCCAGCGCCAGCAGCTGCTGGGCTTCTTTCTCATACTGCTCGAAGCAGGTGAACAGGAAATCCACGTCCGCGTATTCGAAGTTATAGGTGGATTGCTCCACTTCGTTCTGATGGAACACGTCGCCGTAGGTGGTTTTACCCAGCGGGCCGTCGCTCCAGACCAGGTCATAAACGCTGTCTACGCCCTGAATGTACATCGCCAGACGTTCCAGACCGTAGGTGATTTCCCCGGTGATCGGCTTGCACTCCAGGCCGCCAACCTGCTGGAAGTAGGTGAACTGCGTCACTTCCATACCGTTCAGCCACACTTCCCAGCCCAGACCCCAGGCACCCAGCGTCGGGTTTTCCCAGTTATCTTCCACGAAGCGAATGTCGTGAATGGTCGGATCCATACCCAGCTCTTTCAGTGACCCGAGATACAGCTCCTGAATGTTGTCCGGAGAGGGCTTAATCACCACCTGGAACTGATAGTAGTGCTGCAGACGGTTCGGGTTTTCGCCATAGCGGCCGTCGGTTGGACGGCGGGAAGGCTGCACATACGCCGTCGCCATTGGCTCCGGACCCAGCGCGCGCAGGCTGGTCATTGGGTGTGAAGTGCCGGCGCCAACTTCCATGTCCAGTGGTTGGACAATGGTGCAGCCCTGACGAGCCCAGTAATCCTGTAACGTCAGGATCAGGCCCTGGAAGGTCTTGGTATCAAACTTTTGCATAGTATTTCGTGCTGGATACGTGTGGTTTTAAATGGAAGGGATCAGTATACCCGTCGGATGCAAGATATACAGTACGAAACGGGGATGTTTAAGGAAAATTGGGAAATTAGCGGATCTGAAAACGGCGGAACGTCGCCTGACAAGCCAACTACTGGGGGATCAGCGCATAGAAAGGTGTAAAAAATGGCCCTCTGGGTCAAAAGAGCAGACAAAGCTTTCATTGCGTGCAGTAAAGCCACGCAGCTCATAACTTCCCTGGAATTGCTCAAAGCCGGTGACATCAATGGCCTGCGTGCCGGTATTGTATTTATGGGCCGCTTCGCCTTTGCACAGTTGCTCCATATCCAGGGATCGCGCCGGGCTCACCCTGCTGCTTTGCGCTTTTTGTTTTGGCGCCGTCTCCTGCGAACCACAGCCTGCGAGCAGGGCAGATAATAAAAGTAATAGTGCGCGCGTTGTCATATTTATTACCGCCCCGGCCTTTGGCTGTTATTTTTACGCTCTAAGATTTATAGGATATGGCGCAGTATTCTGCGAATCTCGCCGCATCTGCGCAAACTCGTGCGTAGAAACTCGGATTTATCCAGTGAGAGACTGGGAAAGATGGACGGTCAGACCGTTTTTAATCAGGACATTGAGGGAAGGATGCAGGAAAAAATTAGCTGGATTGATAATCTGCGAGGGATCGCCTGCTTAATGGTAGTGATGATCCATACCACCAGCGGGTACATTACCAATGTGCACAGCGTCAGCCTGGTTAACTGGGACATCGCCAATATTCTGAACTCCGCCTCCCGCGTCAGCGTTCCCCTGTTTTTTATGATCTCGGGCTATCTCTTTTTTGGCGAGCGCAGCGCCCGCCCGCGCCATTTTTTGCGCATTGCCCTCTGCCTGCTCTTTTATAGCGGCGTGGCCTTTCTGTACATCTCGCTGTTTACCTCGATTAACAGCGAGCTATCACTGAAAAACCTGCTGCAAAAGCCGGTTTTCTATCATCTGTGGTTCTTCTTCGCGATTATCGTTATCTACCTGATGTCGCCCCTGATCCAGGTAAAAAACGTCAGCGGCAAGATGTTGCTGGCGCTGATGGTGGTTGTGGGAGTAGTGGCGAACCCGAATACGGTGTCGCAAAAGATTGGCGGCTTCGAATGGCTGCCGATCAATCTCTATATTAACGGCGACACCTTTTACTACGTGCTGTACGGCATGCTGGGACGGGCGATCGGTATGATGGATACGCAAAAGCCGTGGCTTACCGGGCTGTGTGCCGCCCTGTTTATTGCCGCCGTCTTTATTATTTCGCGCGGTACTCTATATGAAATGCAGTGGCGCGACGCCTTTGCCGACACCTGGTATCTTTACTGCGGGCCAATGGTGTTTATTGCCGCCGCCTCGCTGCTGGTACTGGCAAAGAACACTCTGAATAACCGTCCGCTGCCGGGGCTGGGGTTGATCTCCCGCCACTCGCTGGCGATCTACGGCTTTCACGCGCTGGTGATCCACGCCCTGCGCACCCGGGGCATAGAGCTGAAGAGCTGGCCGCTACTGGATATTCTGTGGATTTTCACCGTCACGATAGCGGTGAGCTTGCTGCTGTCGATGCTGGTGCAGCGCCTGGATAGCCGTCGGTTTGTGAGTTGAAAGTGCCGGGCTGCTGGCCCGGCACTGTTTTCAGGACATCAGCGGCAGCAGTTGCTGATAAATTTTGCGGAATACCTCGCGCTGCCCGGTATAGCGGGCATGACGCGCAGGGTCTGGCATATGCTGTTGCTCAAGGGCAAGCTGCGGCAACAGCTGCGACAGGGGAGTATCTGGATTGTCCGCAATCTGCGCCAGCCGGGCAGCGCCCAGCGCCGGGCCCACGTCTCCGCCGGTGCGGTAATCCAGCGGATGGCCACAGATATCAGCTAACATCTGGCGCCAGTATGCGCTACGTGCGCCACCCCCGATAAGGGTAATGCTGGACGGTTTCAGGCCGCACGCGTGCACCACGTCCATACCCTCTGCCAGCGCGTATCCCACCCCTTCAAGCACCGCGCGCGCCAGCTCCGCCGGCCCGTGTTGATGGGTTAAACCGAAGAAGACCCCCTTCGCCTGCGGGTTGTTGTGCGGGGTACGCTCCCCGGAAAGGTATGGCAGGAACCAGAGAGTACCGGCATTGTCATCCGCCTGCTGCGCCGCATCGATAAGCGCGGGCACGCTCCCCAGGCCGGTAAGCTTCGCCGCCCAGTCCAGACAGGAGGCAGCGCTGAGCATCACCGACATCAGGTGCCACTTGCCCGGCAGGGCATGACAAAAACTGTGTACCGCCTTCTCGGGATCGCTGCGATACCCGTCGCTCACCGCAAAATAGACGCCGGAGGTGCCGAGCGATAGCATCGCCTGCCCGGCATCGGCCATTCCGACCCCGACCGCGCCTGCGGCGTTGTCCCCGCCCCCCGCCACCACCTGCACGGCGGGCATCTTCCAGGCCTGCGCCATCGACGGCGTAAGCGCACCGGTAATCTCACTGCCTTCATACAGGGCGGGCATCTGCTCCCGGGAGAGCTGGCAGGCATCGAGCATCACGTCGCTCCAGTCGCGTTTTGCAACGTCAAGCCACATGGTACCCGCCGCATCTGACATATCACTGGCGAAGTCGCCGGTCATGCGCAGACGCAGATAATCTTTAGGAAGCAGCACCTTTGCCACCTGGCTGAAAATCTCAGGCTCATGGCGCTGCACCCACAGCAGTTTTGGTGCGGTGAACCCCGGCATCATCAGGTTGCCGGTGATCTCCCGCGAGTCCGGCACCTGCGCTTCAAGGAGGGCGCACTCTTCAGCGCAGCGGCCGTCGTTCCACAGGATGGCCGGGCGCAGCACCCGCTGGTGTTTATCCAGCAGCGTAGCGCCGTGCATCTGCCCGGCAATGCCCAGGGCTTTTACTTCATGCAGGCTATGCTGCTCGCCAAGCGCCTTCATGGCGCGATCCGTCGCCAGCCACCACTGTTCGGGATCCTGTTCAGACCACAGCGGATGCGGGCGCGAGACCTCCAGCTTTTCGGTATGCGCGGCCAGCACCTCGCCCTGGGGGCTTAACAGAATAGCTTTTACGCCCGATGTGCCCAGATCGATCCCGATATACATAGCGATGACTCCTTAACGAAATGGCCCGGCGGCAGAGTGCGGCCGGGCTTGCGGACGAGGCGATTACTTATCGAACAGGTAGTGATTAACCAGGTTCTCCAGCAGCTCCTGATGGCCGCTCTGATGCTGCGGCGCCAGGTTATGCTGCTCAGCGTACTTCGCCACATCCGTCAGGGATAACTGGCCTTTCAAAATTTGCTGGCCCAGCTCACTGTTCCAGCCGCCGTAGCGTTTAGCGACGCGCTTATCCAGCTCGCCGTCTTCGATCATACGGGCAGCTACCTTCAGGGAGAGCGCCATGGTATCCATCGCCCCAATATGGCCATAGAAGAGATCGTATTTATCGGTGCTCTGACGGCGTACCTTGGCGTCAAAGTTGAGGCCGCCGGTGGTGAAACCGCCCGCTTTGAGGATCTCATACATCACCAGGGCATTCTCTTCCACGCTCACCGGGAACTGGTCGGAATCCCAGCCGAGCTGCGGGTCGCCGCGGTTGGCATCGACGGAACCAAAGATGCCCAGCGCAATCGCGCAGGCAATTTCATGGTGGAACGAGTGGCCCGCCAGGGTGGCGTGGTTAGCCTCGATATTCACCTTGATCTCTTTTTCCAGGCCGAACTGCTTCAGGAAGCCGTAAACCGTGGCGACGTCGTAGTCGTACTGATGCTTAGTGGGCTCCTGCGGTTTCGGTTCGATCAGCAGCGTCCCGCGGAAGCCGATTTTGTGTTTGTGATCCACCACCATCTGCATAAAGCGGCCAATCTGCTCGCGCTCCTGGCGCAGATCGGTGTTCAGCAGGGTTTCGTAACCCTCGCGCCCGCCCCACAGCACATAGTTTTCACCGCCCAGCTTGTGGGTGGCGTTCATGGCGGTCACCACCTGAGTGGCCGCCCAGCTGAATACTTCAGGATCCGGGTTGGTGGCGGCACCGGCGCCGTAGCGCGGATGGGTAAAGCAGTTGGCGGTGCCCCACAGCAGCTTAACGCCGCTCTGCTGCTGTTTTTCGGCCAGCACGTCGGTCATTGCCGCAAAGTTGTTCAGGTACTCTTTCAGCGAGGCGCCTTCAGGAGAGACGTCCACATCGTGGAAGCAGTAATAGGGCACGTTCAGCTTGTGGAAGAACTCAAAGGCGACGTCGGCCTTGCGCTTCGCCAGCTCCAGCGCGTCGCCGGGCTGCTGCCACGGGCGATCGAAAGAGCCGACCCCAAACATGTCCGCCCCGTTCCAGCAGAAGGTGTGCCAGTAGCAGGCGGCAAAACGCAGGTGGTCTTCCATGCGCTTACCCAGTACCAGCTCATCCGGATTGTAGTGACGAAATGCTAAAGGATTAGCAGATTTAGGGCCTTCGTAACGAACGCGTTCGAGTTGGTCGAAATAAGCTTGCATATTGAGCTCCATAATCAGGGATGCGGCGAGAAATCGATACTGGAGTAATAGTGAATAGACATTTCCGGTTGCTCAATTACGTTATTTCACACTGCTATTGAGAGAATGCACAAACGTGCGCTGGCTCGCAAAATTAATGCGCACGCAAACTAATTCTTCGGCATTAATTCCGAATCGATGTGTAATTAGTAGCTTACGTATTTTAAAATTCGATCGCGGTCATAAATTCAGAAATAAACCAAATATCGTAACGAGAAGATAAAAATCTGTAATTGCCAGCCAGCCTTTCCCCGTTAAGAATTTGTTGCGTCTCCTGCAGTGAAGGTCTCTTTTATCTCAGCATCACTACCCTACAAAAAAGGCTATAAAATTATGAAGATAAAGAATCTGTGCCTCACCCTCTGTGCGTCGCTGCTGCTGGCCAGCGCCGCGAGCCATGCTAAAGAAGTCAAAATCGGAATGGCCATTGACGATCTCCGTCTGGAACGCTGGCAAAAAGATCGCGATATTTTTGTCAATAAAGCAGAAGCATTGGGTGCAAAAGTGTTTGTTCAATCTGCGAACGGCAATGAAGAGACCCAGATGTCGCAAATTGAAAATATGAT
>DKMV01000272.1:0-246 GCA_002469605.1 Leclercia sp. UBA7405 | reverse complement strand
GTCGCAAATTGAAAATATGATTAACCGCGGCGTGGATGTATTAGTTATTATTCCTTACAACGGTCAGGTATTAAGTAACGTTATTAAAGAAGCCAAACAGGAAGGTATTAAAGTTCTGGCTTACGATCGCATGATAAATAATGCCGACATTGATTAGTATATCTCCTTCGATAATGAAAAAGTGGGTGAACTGCAGGCGCAAAGCCTGGTAGCGAAGGTACCACAGGGCAATTACTTCCTGATGGG
>DKMV01000036.1 GCA_002469605.1 Leclercia sp. UBA7405 | reverse complement strand
AACCTCAAGCTGCCGATGAAAAAGCGCTATGAAGAGGTGTCGCAGAACCTGGCCTTTATCCAGGAACAGATGGATCAGCACGGTATTAACGTGGTGATCCAGGCGCGCCAGCTCTATCACGACCGTGAAGAGGTGACGGTGCACATTCGTCGCTGGTGGGCGGCGGTGGGCGGGCGTCGGGACGAGCGCTAGTCTTTCCCCTCACCCCGGCCCTCACCCCAAAGGGGAGAGGGAGAAAAGACCAAGACCGCATCAGACAGTCCCCTCTCCCCTGCGGGGAGAGGGTGAGGGGCTATAACCGCACCAGGCTGGCGTTACCGCTCCAGCCGCAACTGCTGTAAATTCCCGTCCAGCTGTAAATCGGTCTGTAACCGGGCCACTTCCCGGCAGATAAAGGCCATCTCCCTGTGCGTTTCCAGCTTCTTACGCCACTTCTCCGGCACCTCATCCAGACGGGCGTATATCCCTTCCAGATTGCCAAAGTCGGTGAGCAGCTGCGCTGCGCTTTTCGGCCCGATCCCGGCAACGCCCGGCACTTTCGAACTGCTAATACCGGCCAGCCCCCAGTAGTCGGGCAACTGCTGCGGTGAGACGCCGAACTCGCTGGCGACAAAGGGCGCATCCAGCCAGCGTTTCTGGAAATAGTCCCGGATAAGGATGGTGGGAGAGAGCAGCTGGCAATAGCCTTTGTCGGTCGAGACGATAGTCGCCTGATGGCCTGCGCCCGCGACCTTTACCGCCAGGGTGGCAGCGAGATCGTCGGCTTCGTTCCCCTCGGCGCCCCAGCAGGGCACGCCGCGCTGTTCAAAGGCGCGGCGAATGGCGGGCATTTCACTGTGCAGAACGTCGGGCATGGGCGCGCGTCCGGCTTTATAGTCGGGCAGACGCTGGTGTCGCCAGCCGCGGTTACGCGCCTCGTCGTCAAACACCGCTACCGCGTGGGTGGGCTGGCTATGGCGGATCAGCTGTTCCAGCGCGTTAAGGCAGGTTTCCTTGCAGGGGGTGCCCTGCACCGCATGGATACGGCGGATCAGGTTAAGCGCGTCAACAATAAGCAAATGAACAGCCACAGATAATCTCCTTTCATCTTCTGACTAAAGGGTATCACTGTCGGCGGGATGAAACTACGAAGGGCGGGCAAATCGGGAAAGCGCCTCGCAAAAGCGAGGCGCTATGGGTCAGTCGCAGGCGACAATCTTCATCGCCAGACCGCCGCGGGAGGTTTCGCGGTATTTGGCGTTCATGTCTTTCCCGGTCTCATACATGGTTTCGATAACTTTATCGAGACAGACGCGCGGCTCGCTGGTCCGGCGCAGGGCCATGCGCGCGGCGTTAACCGCTTTAACAGAGGCAATAGCGTTACGCTCAATGCAGGGAACCTGCACCTGGCCGGCTACCGGGTCGCAGGTGAGACCCAGGTTATGCTCCATGCCAATCTCGGCCGCAACGCACACCTGAGTCGGGCTACCGCCCAACAGCTCGGCAAGGCCCGCCGCTGCCATCGAGCAGGCCACGCCCACTTCGCCCTGGCAGCCCACTTCCGCGCCGGAGATAGAGGCGTTCATCTTATAGAGCGAGCCAACGGCGCTGGCGACCAGTAAGTAGCGCGCCAATGAGTTAGCGTTTACTTCGCGGATAAACTTATCGTAGTAAGCCAGCACGGCCGGAACGATGCCGCAGGCGCCGTTGGTTGGGGCGGTGACCACACGCCCGCCAGCGGCGTTCTCTTCGTTAACCGCCAGTGCGAACATGTTGATCCAGTCCACCACTGCCATCGGGTCGGTGGTGGTTTTATCGGCGCTCACCAGCATACGGCGCAGCGCGGCGGCACGACGCGGCACGCGCAGTTTACCCGGCAGCACGCCTTCGGTGGTGATGCCACGCTCGATACCGCCGCGCATCACTTCCCAGACGTTGGCAAAATGCTGCTCCAGCGCTTCTTTGCTGTGCAGCGCCAGCTCGTTTTTCATCATCAGACCGGAGAGGGAGAGCCCGCTCTCCTGGCAGTGACGCTGGAGATCGGCCGCCGATTTGTACGGATAGGGCACCGCCACCGGGGCGCTGGTGCTCTGTCCAAAGTGTTCTTCGTCGACGATAAAACCGCCGCCGATGGAGTAGTAGGTCTGGCTGTACAGCACCTTATCGCCTGCCAGCGCGGTAATGCGCATGCCGTTTTCGTGCAGGGAGAGGTTATCCGCATGGAAATTCATGCAGTGGTCTACCGGGAATTCTACTTCATGCTCGCCGTTGGCCAGCAGCAGACGACCATGGGTATTTACGTCCTGAATAAAACTGGGAATGGCGTCGATATCGACGGTATCCGGCAGGTTACCCGCCAGACCCATGATAATCGCGATGTCCGTATGGTGACCTTTACCGGTCAACGAGAGCGAACCGTACACGTCCACCACCACGCGGGTGACGTCGTGCAGCATGCCGCGAGTAATAAGATCGTCCGTGAATTGTTTACCGGCTTTCATTGGGCCAACGGTATGTGAGCTGGAGGGGCCAATGCCGATTTTAAAAATATCGAATACGCTAATCATGATGCGTCCGTGGCTTTCAGTCTGGGAAGTCTTAAGGTGCGCCGTCCGAAGACGGCGCGGGAGGGATCAGGCAAACAGCGAGTAGAAGATAGCGGAGATGGCAATCAGACCCATAATCACAACGAAGACGTTGCTGATATGGCCGCTGTATTTACGCATCGCCGGTACTTTCTGAATGGCATACATCGGCATCAGGAACAGAATCATCGCGATAACCGGGCCGCCCAGAGTTTCGATCATCCCGAGGATGCTCGGGTTCAGGGTGGCAACTGCCCAGGTGGTCAGCAGCATAAACAGCGCGGTGATTTTGTTCAGCTTGTTGACTTCAATGCTCTTGCCTTTACCGCGCAGAGATTTGATCACCATACCGTTAAAGCCTTCACGCGCGCCCAGGTAGTGGCCGAGGAAGGATTTGGTGATAGCGATAATGGCGATAATCGGTGCCATCCAGGCAATTACCGGGGCGTTAAAGTGGTTCGCCAGGTAAGAGAGAATGGAGATGTTCTGCGCCTTCGCCTCCGCCAGATCTGCCGGGGAGAGGCTGAGTACGCAGCTGAAGACGAAGAACATAACGGTCAGCACCATCATGATGTGCGCGCGAGCCAGGATGCTGGAGCACTTCTTCTCGGCTTTATCGCCGTACTCTTCACGCTTCGCTACCGCAAAGGAGGAGATGATCGGCGAGTGGTTAAAGGAGAAAACCATCACCGGGATCGCCAGCCACAGCGTCAGCAGCAGGCCGTTACCGGTCGCGGTTGCGCTGTTCAGGGAGAGGGTTTCCAGCACCGCACCGTTCCACTGTGGGATCAGGTACAGAGCCAGCACCATCAGGGCCGCAACGAACGGGAAGACCAGCACGCTCATCGCCTTAACGATCATCTGCTCGCCGAAGCGCACGATGGTCATCATGCCGACAATCAGGATCAGGGAGAGAATAGCGCGCGGCGGCGGCGTTATGTGCAGCTGGTGCGCCATAAAGCTCTCAACGGTGTTGGTAATCGCCACGCTGTAAACCAGCAGAATAGGGTAAATCGCGAAGAAGTAGAGCAGGGTGATCAGTTTACCTGCGCCTACGCCGAAGTGCTCTTCAACCACTTCAGTGATGTCTTCGCCCGGGTTTTTACCGGAAAGCACGAAGCGGGTCAGGCCGCGGTGTGCGAAGAAGGTCATCGGGAAGGCAATGATAGCCATGATAATCAGCGGGATCAGACCGCCAACACCTGCGTTGATTGGAAGGAACAGCACACCAGCGCCGATTGCCGTGCCATACAGGCCAAGCATCCACATGGTATCCGTTTTGCGCCAGCCGCTTCGGGATTCAATCGAAGCAACGGTGCTGGTTTGAGTAGTTTCCATCTGTATCTCCTGGAGGAAGCGAATTGTCAGGTTTTTAGTCAAATCCGATGAAAAAACGCCTGACGGTAATATGAAATTCGTTCAGTGACGGTTTTTTTATAATTTTTGCCCGTAACTATTTTCGGGCGGAAAGATACATTTTCGTTATGAATCCTTCAGTGATCGCGATCCCAATTGCAATAATCTACTTATGAAGTGGGTATCTATAGACCATTTATCTGTTAAAAAAACATCAAGGCGCATTAACGCGCGCGCAGGCTACCATTAACGACATATGGCCTGAAAGAGTTGTCAGGCAGATAGGTGGCTTACGCTGTAAAGACATCAGTTTTTAGCGTTTTCTTGCAGATAGTTTTGATTAAGGCTGATTATTTACGGTTCACCCGGGTTGGTAATCGTTTGCGTTAAGGCTCAGCAATAGTGAAATATAAGTTCAGGTAATGGTCGGACCATAGATATGTCGTTATTGCTCTTATGTAAGCCGGACGGTGTGAACGTATAGTCCTGATAGGGCGAAAGCGGGAAGGGTTGCCCGGCCGTTAAGCCGGGCGAAGCCTGGTTAAGCGCAGATTTCGTAGCAAGGAATATAGGCAGAGCCAGGCAACTTCATACGGTGCTGGGCCACAAAGCCCTGCAGCAGGTCATCCATACGGCGCATCATTTCGCTGTCGCCATGGATCTTGTAAGGGCCAAACTCTTCGATGGCGCGGATCCCCACCTCTTTGACGTTCCCGGCCACAATGCCCGAGAAGGCGCGGCGCAGGTCGGCGGCAAGTACCTCTACCGGCTGGTCAGGATAAAGCTTCAGGTTAGCCATGTTCGCATGGGAAGGCTCGAACGGGATCTGCAGATCTGGTGAAATGCGAATCGACCAGTTGAAGCTGTAGGCATCCCCGGTGTCGCGGCGGTTCTCTTTCACCAGCGGCATCGCTTTTTTCATCTGCCGCGCCACTTCGGGCGCATCGTCAATAATAATGCGGTAGTGGCGACGCGCTGATTCTCCCAGAGTGTGGACAATAAACTCATCCAGCACGCGGAAGTAGTCGGCGCTCTCTTTCGGGCCGGTGAGGATCAGCGGAAGTACCTGGTTCTGGTTGGCCGGGTGCATCAGGATCCCCAGCAGGTAAAGCAGCTCTTCTGCCGTGCCCACGCCGCCCGGGAAGATAATAATCCCGTGTGCGATACGGACGAACGCCTCAAGGCGTTTTTCGATATCCGGCATGATGATCAGCTCGTTCACCAGCGGGTTTGGCGGCTCAGCGGCAATGATTGACGGCTCGGTCATGCCAATAAAGCGCCCCTCTTTATAACGCTGCTGCGCATGGCCTACCGCCGCGCCCTTCATCGGCGCTTCCATGGCGCCTGGCCCGCAGCCGGTGCAGATGTTCAGCTCGCGCAGCCCCAGTTGGGTCCCTACCCGGCGGGCATACAGATACTCGGTTTCGTTAATGGAGTGGCCGCCCCAGCACACTACCATGCTGGGAGCCTCGCCCACGTGCAGGGCACGGGCGTTACGCAGAATCGAAAACACCAGGTTGGTGATATGGGCTGAGCTCTCTAAATTAAGATGCTGGAAGCGCCCGGCATTGCTGATTTGGCCGTTAACAAAGAGGATGTCGCGCAGCACCGCAAAGAGGTTGGCCTGCAGTGAACGAATGATACGCCCGTCAACGAAGGCATCTTCCGGCGGATTGATAAGCTCGAGCTTCACGCCACGTTCCCGGCGCAACACATTTATATCGAAGCTTTCAAAGCGGGACAGCAGCTCTTTGCTGTTATCGGTCAGGCTTCCGGAGTTCAGAACGGCAAGAGAACAGTTGCGAAACAGTTGATAAAGATCGCTGCTGGCCGTGCTTTTCAGCATGTCCACTTCCAGCTGCGACAACATATCCATAGAGCCAAGGGGGCTAATATGTGTAATCAAGTGAGCTCCTTACGGGACGTTTATCGTCTTTCCCTGTTGATTACAATAGCCCTGGCTTATGACGTTTCACAACCCATAGCGCGGAATGGACCGCGCATTATTGCGAAATTGTTTAGTTTACTGCCGCACCAGGCGTCCCGTTGCCGGGATGAAGTCGGTGTTGCTGCGCCACGGGTTGATATCCAGGCCGCCGCGGCGGGTGTAGCGGGCATAGACGCTGAGCGACTCCGGCTGGCAGAAGCGCAGAATGTCATTAAAAATACGCTCCACGCACTGCTCATGGAACTCGTTGTGATGGCGGAAAGAGACCAGGTAGCGCAGCAGTTTCTCGCGATCGATTTTGGCCCCGCGATACTGAATCTGTACCGAGCCCCAGTCCGGCTGATGGGTGATCAGGCAGTTGGATTTCAGCAGGTGGCTCACCAGCGTCTCTTCCACCACCTTGCCGCTGGCGGCGTTGTGCAGATAGGCCGTGTCGAACTCATAGCTATCGATGGCAATATCCTGCTCATCAATGCAGGTGCCGTGGAAGTGGGCAATGGGCTGGCCTTCCAGCTCATTCAGGCGATAAAGTGCGACTGTAACCTTGCCCTGGGCGCAGGCGCTGAGATCGCGCTCCAGAGTCTGCTGCACCTCTTCCCAACTGTTGAATCGCGTCTGGTTAAAGCTGTTGAGGTAGAGCTTAAAGCTTTTGGACTCCACCAGATTGACGCTGGCGTGATCCAGCTCGACGTGACCCACCGCCACCTGCGGGAGGCCGCGCGCGTTTAGCCAGGAGAGTTCGTACAGCGTCCAGATATCGCCGCCATGAAACGGCAGGGCGTCCGCGCTCAGACCCAGCGGATCGCGGTTGAGGCTGCGGGGAACCCCCTGAAGCAGGCTGGCATCGTAAAGGTCGCGGTAGTCGGTGGTTTTACCCAGGGTCAGCCCTTTCAGAGCCTGATTTTCTTCGTAAGACATGTTTCGTCGTCGCTTTAACGTTAAACTATGCGGTGAGTGTATCCTGGCTTATGTGAAGAGAGAAACCGGTGGATAAAGAGACTGCTGCTGCCTTAAACGGATTTACCACGCGCTATTGCGATGCCTGGCATGAAGAGAAGGGCACATGGCCCCAGAGCGAAGCCTATACGGACATCCCTTCGCCCTGCATTATTACCGCCTCCGGCGGAACGGTAACCTGGCAGCCGCAGCCCTTTACGGCCGGGCAGAATGTAAATGCCGTTGAACGCGCAATGGACATTGTGGTACAACCTGCGATCCCGGCGTTCTATGCTACCCAGTTTGCCGGAGATATGACCGCCCGCTTTGCAGGACAGCAGATGATACTGCTGCAAACCTGGAGCGAAGATGATTTTCAGCGCGTGCAGGAAAATCTGATTGGTCATCTGGTGACGCAGAAACGCCTTAAGCTATCGCCTACGTTTTTCATTGCCACTCTTGAGAGCGAACTGGATGTCATTTCAGTCTGCAACCTCTCCGGAGAGGTGGTTCGGGAGACGCTCGGCACCCGCAAACGTCAAACCCTGGCGCCTTCCCTTGCGGATTTCCTCAACCAACTTCATCCCGTCGTGTAATCCTGAGTACCATCGCATCTGTGAGAGATCTCTTACAGAGGTTGTAAGAGATCGCCGTTACGTTAAAACATTTCGCATTTACTGTTTTCTTTTAAAGGAAGCAGATTCAACACGTTACCGCTATCTGTGCGCAGCTATTCATAAGGCAGTACCTCAATGTGGCTTACACCCTGCCTTGTAAGACGAGGCGGAATAGCGGATTCTTTACCTGTCGACAGGATGCCGACACGAGAGACGAACATCAGGATGATGGCGTTTCTCAGTAAAGGACACGTCGGGAAGGCGTTGCAGGGAAGGCTTCAGGAGTGAAGCAAAAGGATAACGCAGGACGCGTGAAGGACACCTCCAGGAAGGAGAACGAGAACCGGTCAGGATGTCCGGTGGGTCAGGAAGGCCAGGAAGTCTCGGGATGAGGCAGTCACATCAGGACGATGTGTGCAGGATGCAATGGAGACGGACGACCAGACCCCAGGGTCAGAGGAAAAGTTGTCACGGATGAGCAGGGAGCACTAAAAGTAGCTGGATGGCTGCGAAACGAACCGGGAGCACTGTTTCTACAGTGCTCCCTTTTTTTATTTCTGCGTGGTCTCTGCTATGCTGCGCGCCGTTCAGATTTTCAGTGGAGGCTCTATGACCCGTCACGAAAGCGTGCGTGCGCAACTGCACGCCCTCGAAGCTTTAATGCGCGAGCAACAGCTCTGGCAGTCCACCTCTCCGCAGCCGGAGGCCTTTGCCAGCACGCAACCTTTCTGCCTCGACACCCTGGCGCCCTTTGAGTGGCTGCAGTGGGTGCTTATTCCGCGGATGCATGCCCTGATTGACGGCGGCCACCCGCTGCCGCAGACCTTTGCCGTCGCCCCCTATTATGAAATGGCGCTGGATGCCGCCCATCCCTCCCGGGAGATGATGCTGGCAGAGCTGCAGGCGCTGGACGCCCTGTTCGGCGGCGACGCATGATTGAGATCCTCTATCAGGACGAGTGGCTGGTGGCGGTTAACAAGCCTTCCGGCTGGCTGGTACACCGCAGCTGGCTGGATCGCGATGAAAAGGTGGTGGTGATGCAGACCGTGCGGGATCAGATTGGT
>DKMV01000035.1:4274-4889 GCA_002469605.1 Leclercia sp. UBA7405 | reverse complement strand
TATTATCAGTAAATTACCTCTTATGCAAACCGGTATTGGCGGCATCATGTTACGCTATTTTCCGGAATATGAATTTATTTATTGTCGTACTCAGGAACAACTGACGCTGCTACAATTGCGCCGCGCAAAGGTCGTCATTGCGGATATTTCTGGTGAACAACGATATCCACGCGGTATTTGCGAACAGTATTACGCTTTACAAAATCAATACCGCGATATTCATTGGATATTTTTAGTTTCACGCGCGGTTTACCCCTGTGCCGTCGAGCTCTTAATGCGGCCAAATAGCACTCTGCTCTCCGACATGGAACCGGTGGACGGTGTCATCAGTGCCATACGTGCGGGAAGCGCGGGCGCGGAGCGCATCAGCCAGACGTTGTTGAAGCCGGAGCCGGAAGAGTTCGACGATAGCCAAAGTGACGTTATGCTGACCCATTCGGAACGTAAAGTATTACGTCTTCTTGGAAAAGGCTGGGGAATAAATCAGATCGCTACGTTACTTAAAAAGAGCAATAAAACGATCAGCGCGCAGAAAAATAGTGCCATGAAACGCCTCTCTTTACGAAGTAATGCCGAAATGTATGCCTGGATTAATAGTAATAAAGGGATGAAAGA
>DKMV01000035.1:0-4214 GCA_002469605.1 Leclercia sp. UBA7405 | reverse complement strand
AGTAATAAAGGGATGAAAGAGCTGAGCCTGTTCTCAGCCTATGGAGAGCAAGACGAATGGAAAAGAGCGCCGTTAAAAGATCAGTCGCTATCGTCGAAAAGTGCATAATGGGTGCCGTTGGGCTGGAACATCTTTTTTCCAGTCCGGCCCTGAATATGTACCAGCCGCGTATTTTTAATGATATTGAAAGTTTTAATGCTTCCCTTAAAACGGAGCCGTATTACGCACTTATTTACTCGCTGTCCGACGGGCGAGAAGAGCGACGTAATTGTTTAAACTGTCTGAAAACATTAGCCACAACCCACAGCCATATTCAGCGGATTGTCCTGGCATCCGGTGCCAAAGAGGCGAGCCTGATAAACCATCTTTCGCCTTCGCATCTGCATGGTATCGTGCTCAAATCGCAATCTTTAAGCGAGTTGCGTGAAAATATTAGCAGACTGCTGGGGGAAACCCGTCGCACCAATGAGAGCATCCACCATCACTGGAATCTGCATCGTGGGCGTTTGTTAAGTCCGACAGAGCGCGCCATATTGCAGTTTTTGTCCAGCGGCTATTCGATTTCAGAAATTGCCGCCCGGCTGGATCGTAATATCAAAACCATCCGTGCGCATAAGTTTAATGCCATGGTTAAACTGGGCGTGCATTCGGATATGGGGCTGCTGGATGCGGCTGATATCCTCAGCCACTTCCCGATGCCGGATCGACGCAATCCGATGCCTTTTATGCCGTACCACTCCTGATAACCGGCGCCAGAGTTGCTCTGGCGCCGCCTTATAAACAGACATCCACCCATTTTGCCTGCGTAAGTTCTGCCATCCTCTGAGGAGAGATGCGCACCGCGCTGTGAACAGCGCCGGCGGCGGGCAGCACTTCTTCGTACGCCTTCAACGAAATATCGCAATACACGGCCAGCGGGTTTTCCAGGCCGAAGGGGCAGACGCCGCCAACGGGATGGCCGGTTAAGGTGACTACCTCATCGCTGCTAAGCATGCGGGCTTTGGCGCCAAAGGTCTCTTTGAGTTTTTTGTTATCCAGCCGCGCATCGCCTTTCGCCACCACCAGAATCACCTCGTTTTTAACCTTCAGTGACAGGGTTTTGGCAATCTGGCCTGGCGCGACCTGGTGGGCAGCCGCCGCAAGCGCAACGGTAGCGGTACTCTGGCTGAGCTCGATGACTTCAATGTCCGGGGCATTATCGGCGAAAAATTGCCGTACAGACTGCAAACTCATTGTTTTCTCCTGCTTTGTAGTCTGCGTAATCTGTCATAACAATTTATGCTCTGTAAATATGCCTTAAGTAACAAAAATTCCGTGGGGACGATTTCTGGATCCCCTTCACAATCACGGAAACCGGTTACAGTAACCGGTTGCAGAAGCAGGAAGCTGAGATTAATACTGATGAGGTAACTTCCCCTGTATCCAATAATAAGAGTCGACTATGAAACCTATCCGTTTGAGCAGTACCGCTGGTAAGCGAACCAGCAAGGTTGTGAAAGTGGTTTATGGAACAACGTGCGGCGCGCAGGCGCCCGTAATGAACGTCTGACAGGAGAGCCGTTATGTCTGCCAACCATGCTGCCTTTAACCTGATATTCCGTTTTGTCGAAAACTATGTCAGCCCTGTTGCCGGGCGCATCTCCGCCCAGCGTCACGTGATGGCCATCCGCGACGGTTTTATTTCGGCCATGCCGTTTATGATTGTCGGCTCGTTCCTGTTAGTTTTTGCCTACCCGCCGTTTTCGCCAGACACCACCTGGGGATTCGCCCGCGCCTGGCTGGATATGGCAAAGCAGTTCGAAGGCCAGATCCTGACGCCCTTTGATATGACCATGGGCATCATGTCCATCTATATCTGCGCCGCCATTGCCTATAACCTTGGCAAGCACTACGTTAAATCCCATCAGCTCGATCCTTTTATGTGCGCCATGCTCTCCCTGATGGCGTTTTTACTAATTGCCGCGCCCAAAACCAAAGGGGCGATGCCGATGGACAGCCTGGGGGGAACGGGGATCTTTACCGCCATCCTGGTGGCGATTTATTGCGTAGAGATGATGCGTTTTCTGAAGGCGCACAACATTGGTATTCGCCTGCCGGACCAGGTGCCGCCGATGATCAAAAACTCTTTCGATCTGCTGATACCGGTGCTGGTGGTGGTGTTAACGCTCTACCCGCTGAGCCTGTTTATCCAGTCACAGTTTGACCTGCTGATCCCTCAGGCCATTATGGCCATCTTTAAACCGCTGGTCTCGGCGGCAGATTCACTGCCAGCTATTCTGCTGGCGGTGCTGATTGGGCACCTGCTGTGGTTTGCGGGCATCCACGGGGCGGCGATTATCTCCGGCATGCTGCAGATGTTCTGGCTCACCAACCTGGGGATGAACCAGACCGCGCTGGCCCAGGGGGCGCCTCTGCCGCACATCTTTATGGAAGCGTTCTGGACATTCTTTATCGTTATCGGCGGCTCCGGTGCCACCATGGGGCTGGTGTTCTGCTATCTGCGCAGCCGTTCCGCGCACCTGCGCTCTATCGGGCGCCTGAGCGTGGTGCCGAGCATCTTTAACATCAACGAGCCGGTGATTTTCGGCACCCCTATCGTGATGAACCCGGTATTCTTCATTCCCTTCCTGCTTGCCCCTATGGTGAATGCGGTGCTGGCATGGGCGGCCATGAAGCTGGATCTTATCGGCCGGGTGATCTCGGTGGTGCCATGGACCGCACCGGCGCCGGTAGGTGCGGCCTGGGCGCTGGGCTGGGATTTCCGCGCTGCGGTACTGGTGCTGGTACTGGCGCTGGTCTCCGCCATTATCTACTTCCCGTTCTTTAAGGTGTACGAGAAACAGCTGCTGGCGCAGGAGGCCGAAGAGGCCCAGCGCGCCGAAGAGGAAAATCAGCAGGTAGCATAGTTAAAAACAAAACGGCAACTCAGGTTGCCGTTTTTACTGTTTGTGCTCCTGGACTACAGGAGAGGGACTGAGTAAGCGTCGCTATTTCAGGGTGCAGTCGCCGCACTGCTGCACGTCCGGCAGGCGGTAGCGCTGACAGCAGGTACGACGCACCAGCAGCCCTTCGCGGGGCACCACGGTGCGGAATAGCGGGTTTTCCCGGCCATCGGTAAGCTGGCGGGCAAAGAAGCAGGACTGACGCAGCGCCTCCACCTTCTCTTCACCCAGCAGCGGCTTCATCTCATTCAGATACCAGTTGATGAGATAGCCGGTATTGCTCCAGATAAGCTTGCCGTTAATCTGTCCCGTCTCTTCCAGCGCTTCAACTACCGGGATCAGCGCCCGGGTGATAAGCACTTCCATGCGCTGTTCAGCGCTAAGCTGCGAAGTCTGGCAGTCTTCATGCACGTCAATCCAGAAGCAGGCGGCACGCCCGGTTTCGTGGAACTCAACGTGGAAGTGGTCAGGCGATACATCCAGGGCCGTATCCTGCGCGAGTAGGGCCAGCATCAGCGGCGGCACCATCAGGCCGGTATACCACTGCGCCCACAGGGACAGCAGCGGCTTGTTTTCGTGCGTCAGGGTGGGTTGATTGCGATAGATATGGTCTGAGTAGATAGCCAGCAGCGATTGCAGCTCAACGGGGCGACGCCACTGGGCCAGGGTCAGGGCGCGATGCGGGTGGGGCTCATCCAGTCTGACGAATTCCAGCAGATGTTCACGGTTCTGGACAATAGTGTCACGCAGCTGCGCTGCCAGCGCCGAAGGCCCGGTTGTAAGCGGGGCGCGCCAGATGATGTCGTCCAGAGATTGTGCAGAAACAGTGGCCATAAGCTGTCTGGATAAAAATCTAAATGATAATGATTGCCAATCCTAACTATAGATAAAACCGATCGCAAGGCTTTTTACACCGTCCCCTGATAGCTGACAAATGAGAAAACATATCATATGATATTGGTTATCATTATCAGAGTGGGGCGGGCCATGTTAAGCAGAGCGTTAAGAAGCGGATGGGGCGTGTTACTACCGGGTACGATCGTGGCTACGCTGGCCTGCATCGATCTGCCGCTGGCGCTATGGAAAGGGATGATTGTGTCGGGATTACTGCTGACGGCGGCAATGATCTGGCATAAAGAGTTACGGCACTTTGTGCTGTTGCCATCGTGCGTGGCGCTGATTAGCGGGATGCTGCTGCTGATGATGAATCTGAAGTAACAGGGGAGATAAAGCAGGGAGAGAGCAAGATAATTGGTGCGAGGGGGGGGACTC
>DKMV01000206.1 GCA_002469605.1 Leclercia sp. UBA7405 | reverse complement strand
CAGCATCAGCTTCTGCGTGCCTCAGGCCGACTGCCTGCGTGCCCGTCGGGCGCTGGAAGAGGAGTTTTATCTGGAGCTGAAAGAGGAGCTGCTGGAGCCGCTCGCGATTCAGGAGCGTCTCGCTGTGATCTCGGTTGTCGGCGACGGTATGCGTACGCTGCGCGGCATCTCCGCCAAGTTCTTTGCCGCCCTCGCGCGGGCCAATATCAACATTGTGGCTATTGCTCAGGGCTCGTCCGAGCGCTCTATCTCTGTGGTGGTGGATAACGACGATGCCACCACCGGCGTTCGCGTCGTACATCAGATGCTGTTCAACACCGATCAGGTAATTGAGGTATTCCTGATTGGCGTGGGCGGGGTAGGCAGCGCGTTGCTGGAGCAGGTTAAGCGCCAGCAGGCGTGGCTGAAGAAAAAACATATCGATCTGCGCATCTGCGGCGTGGCGAATTCAAAAGCGCTGCTGACCAACGTGCATGGCCTGAATCTGGAAAACTGGCAGGCAGAGCTGGCGGAGGCCAGAGAGCCCTTTAATCTCGGCCGCCTTATCCGTCTGGTGAAAGAGTACCATCTGCTTAACCCGGTGATTGTCGACTGTACCTCTCACCAGGCCGTCGCCGATCAGTATGCCGACTTCCTGCGCGAGGGCTTCCATGTGGTGACGCCGAACAAAAAGGCCAACACCTCGTCGATGGATTACTACCATCAGCTGCGCCACGCTGCCGCGAAGTCGCGCCGTAAATTCCTCTATGACACCAACGTGGGGGCAGGGCTGCCGGTTATCGAAAACCTGCAAAACCTGTTGAACGCCGGTGATGAACTGCAACGCTTCTCCGGGATCTTATCCGGATCCCTCTCCTTTATTTTCGGCAAGCTCGACGAGGGGATGAGCCTCTCAGAAGCCACCAGAGAGGCCCGTGAACTGGGCTACACCGAGCCGGATCCGCGCGACGATCTCTCCGGCATGGACGTGGCGCGCAAGCTCTTGATCCTCGCCCGCGAAACCGGACGCGAGCTGGAGCTGAGCGATATCGTTATCGAACCGGTTCTGCCGGAGTCCTTCGATAATAACGGCGACGTCGCGGACTTTATGTCGCGCCTGCCGCAGCTGGACGATGCCTTTGCCGCCCGCGTAGCGAAAGCCCGTGATGAAGGCAAAGTATTGCGCTATGTTGGCAACATTGAAGAGGATGGCGTCTGCCGGGTAAAAATCGCCGAGGTGGACGGTAACGATCCGCTCTATAAGGTGAAAAACGGCGAGAACGCGCTGGCCTTTTACAGCCACTATTACCAACCGCTGCCGCTGGTGCTGCGCGGTTATGGCGCAGGCAATGATGTGACGGCAGCGGGCGTATTTGCCGATCTGCTGCGTACCCTGTCATGGAAGTTAGGAGTTTAACATGGTCAAAGTTTATGCCCCGGCTTCCAGCGCCAATATGAGCGTCGGGTTTGATGTGCTGGGCGCGGCGGTAACGCCCCTTGATGGCTCTCTGCTGGGGGATACCGTCACGGTAGAAGCGGCCGACGCATTCAGCCTGCAAAACGTCGGGCGTTTCGCCAGCAAGCTGCCGACAGAGCCGCGTGAAAATATCGTTTATCAGTGCTGGGAGCGCTTTTGCCAGGAGATCGGTAAAAACGTGCCGGTCGCCATGACGCTCGAAAAAAGCATGCCGATCGGCTCCGGGCTCGGATCCAGCGCCTGTTCGGTGGTGGCGGGCCTGGTGGCCATGAATGAACACTGCGGCAGACCGCTTAACAACGGCCGCCTGCTTACGCTGATGGGCGAGCTGGAAGGGCGTATCTCCGGCAGCATTCATTACGATAACGTCGCCCCCTGTTTCCTCGGCGGCATGCAGCTGATGATCGAAGAGAACGGCATTATCAGCCAGCAGGTGCCAGGCTTTGATGAGTGGCTGTGGGTGCTGGCCTATCCGGGCATTAAGGTCTCCACCGCTGAAGCGCGCGCGATTCTGCCGGCGCAGTATCGCCGTCAGGACTGTATCGCCCATGGCCGTCATCTTGCGGGCTTTATTCACGCCTGCTATACCCGCCAGCCAGCGCTGGCGGCAAAGCTGATGAAAGACGTAATTGCTGAGCCGTATCGCACCAAATTACTGCCGGGCTTCAACGAGGCGCGCAGCGCCGCGCTGGATATCGGCGCGCAGGCCTGCGGTATCTCCGGATCCGGCCCGACGCTGTTTGCCCTTTGCGATAAACCGGATACCGCGCAGCGGGTCGCAGAGTGGCTGGAAAAAAATTACCTGCAAAATCAGGAAGGCTTTGTTCATATTTGCCGTCTGGACACGGCGGGCGCACGAGTACTGGGATAATCAATGAAACTCTACAATCTTAAAGATCATAACGAGCAGGTCAGCTTTGCGCAGGCCGTTACTCAGGGGCTGGGTAAAAATCAGGGGCTGTTCTTCCCGCACGATCTGCCGGAATTTAGCCTGACTGAAATCGACGCCATGCTGGAGATGGATTTTGTCAGCCGCAGCACCAAAATTTTATCCGCGTTTATCGGCGATGAGATCCCCCAGCAGCTGCTGGAGGAGCGCTTGCGCGCCGCGTTTACCTTCCCGGCGCCGGTAAGCCAGGTTGAACCTGACGTCGGCTGCCTGGAGCTGTTCCACGGCCCGACCCTGGCGTTTAAAGATTTTGGCGGCCGTTTTATGGCCCAGATGTTAACCCACATCAGCGGTGACAAGCCGGTGACGATCCTCACCGCTACCTCCGGTGACACCGGCGCGGCCGTGGCGCACGCCTTCTACGGCCTGAAAAACGTTCGCGTGGTTATCCTCTATCCGCAGGGCAAAATCAGCCCGCTGCAGGAGAAGCTCTTCTGCACCCTTGGGGGCAACATTGAAACCGTGGCTATCGACGGCGATTTCGACGCCTGTCAGGCGCTGGTGAAGCAGGCTTTCGATGATGAAGAGCTGAAGGTAGCCCTGGGGCTCAACTCTGCCAACTCCATTAATATCAGCCGCCTGCTGGCGCAGATCTGCTACTACTTTGAAGCGGTCGCGCAGCTGCCGCAGGAAGCGCGCAATCAGCTGGTGGTCTCGGTGCCGAGCGGTAACTTCGGCGATCTCACCGCCGGTCTGCTGGCAAAATCGCTGGGCCTGCCTGTAAAACGCTTTATCGCCGCCACCAACGCCAACGACACCGTACCGCGCTTCCTTGCAGAGGGGAAATGGGCGCCAAATGCCACTCAGGCTACGCTCTCTAACGCTATGGACGTAAGCCAGCCGAACAACTGGCCGCGCGTGGAAGAGCTGTTCCGCCGTAA
>DKMV01000323.1 GCA_002469605.1 Leclercia sp. UBA7405 | reverse complement strand
CAGCGGCGAGAGCATCATCATCCCCATCGCCATCAGGATACTGGCGACGATCAGGTCGATAACCAGGAAGGGGATGTAAATCATAAAGCCGATCTGGAAGGCGGTTTTCAGCTCGCTCAGCAGGTAGGCGGGGGTCACTATGGTCAGATCCTGCTCGCGCGCGTCCCCTTCAATACCGGCAATGGTCATGATCTGCGCCATCGCCTTATTGTTGGTCTGGGCCAGCATATATTTTTTTAGCGGCGCTTCTGCCTTCACCAGCGCCTGCTTCAGGGTGATCTGGTCGTTCTGGAAGGGCTCGATAGCGTCGCTGTAAATGGTGGTCCACACCGGGCGCATCACCAGCAGGGTGAGCGCCAGCGCAATCCCGGTCAGGATTTTGTTTGGCGGGCTCTGCTGGAGCCCCAGCGCCTGGCGCAGGATCGCCAGCACGATAATAAAGCGGGTAAAGCAGGTCATCATCAGCACCATGATCGGCAGCAGGCCGAGCAGGGTCATCAGGATCAGGATCTCAATTTTGACGTTGTAATCCTTGCCCGCGCCGTTGGCGGTGGTGCTAAAGAGCGTGATATCGCCATTGGCCGCCAGCAGCGGCGGGGCGAACATCAGGCCTGTCAGCAGCAGCAGCGCAAGGCCGCCGCGGTAGTGCGCCTGGTTCATCGGGTAAGCTCGCCCAGCTCTTTAGCGTTAAATTCGATAATCCGCAGGCCATACTTGTCGTTGAGGATCACCACTTCCGCTTTACCAAAGGCGATGCCGTTGACCTTAATATCCAGCGGCTCGCCCGCCATTTTATCCAGCTCAATCACCGAGTCGCTATTCACCGTCATCAGTTCGGCCAGCGAGATATCCACGGAGGAGACTTCCAGCGTTAGCGTTACCGGAATACGGCTGAACAGCGCCATGCGGCGCATGTCGGTCACCGGGGCGTTGCGCGTCTCCTGCTGCAAATCGAGGCGAATATTGCCCTCTACGGTCTCCTCTTGGCTCATATCGCTGAGGTTCAGGTCGTCCAGATCCAGGGTCTGGCTCAGCTCATTTTGCAAATCACTCATAGTGCTTCTCGGTTGTCTTGTCATGGATATCGCACAAAAACAGTTTGCTGCGATCTTCGGCGATAGCGGCTTCGAAAATTTGTTCCTTACCGATAAAGACCGGTACAGGTTCATTCAGCGCCACGGGAATGATGTCGCCGGGCTTGATGTCGGCAACCTGGGCGACGGTCAGATTGAGGCTGGCGAGGCGGCCGTTCAGCTTCAGCGGCAGGCTGTCGAACAGGCGCTCGATCTGCGCCGGGCTTAAGGGAACGCTTTTCTCCACGCCGCGCTCGCGAGCCTCTGGCTTGCGCAGGCTGGCCAACATCCGGTCGACGTGGTGGGTGTCCAGCAGCACGGTAAAGCTGCCGTGGCTGTAGCCTTCGAGGGTAAAGGTGACGCACCAGCTCCACTGGCTGATGACCGTGGAATAATCCACTTTAATATCCAGATCTTCCCCAAAGGTCTCTTTGCAAATTATCAGGGAGGTTAATTCCTGGCCCAGTTTGCTTTTCAGCCGCTCTTCGGTTTTGGTTACCGGCAGCGAGACATCAGGTTCAATCTGGCTGTTCTCTTTGCTCAGGCCGTAATAATCATGAAGGATATTGAGTAATAAGATGCGGTCGATCACAAAGGCAATATTCCCGTAAGGCGTGGAGAATATTTGTGTGTTTTTATAATGCTGATCGATAGCAAACGTCATTGTTTTTAACGCGGCATTAACACGCAGCTTCTTCAGGAAATAAATACTCAGACGCGCATCAAGGATATCAAAACTATCATTCATTAACTTGGGAAGCTTATGCCACGGGCGGCCAAGTTTACTGATATCAAGTTTTACCAGGTCAGGCAGATTATCCTGCTGATGGATTCTGATTCGCTGTGAAGCAGGGTACATGTTTATTCCGGTTCAGTAATAATTGCTGGTGAAACACTTTTCCGGCCGTTTACTTTACTACGCGCTAACGGTGAGAAATTTTTTCTGTGAGCATTTGAGTTTTGAAAAAGTTATGTCGCTTTATATCAGCATCGATACATCGTCATCAGACAAAAAACGCAACGCCCTTTTTTCAGAGTGCGAATTAGACCTGTCCACGCCTGATATTGCAAGCCTGTAGCCTTTATTAATCCATTATTTTTCCGCCCTAATCATGATTAATAAGTCATGCAACGTGCTGAAATATATAGATTAATATTTTAATATCCATTAAAGATGAGACAATTCTTAGTCGGTGGGTATACTAGGCAACATATTTTCACGGAAGCGTTTCTTCCTCGTAAAAATAAATCGAATTTTAATCGTTATTAAGATGATAAAAAGGAAAAACCTCCATGTGGCAAGGTGGCTATAAGCGTGCATAAATGAAAAGTTTAAGCGCGAATTCCTTTTTTGTTCTTTATTACTGGTACTCCAAATGAGCATTATCATTGAACGTGAAGAGCGTAATGAAAATGGCTTCGTTGCCGTTTCTCCTGCCAGCGTGGGTGTCATTTCCTTAGCCCGCCGCGTGGCTAAATATAATGTATCCGTATTGGTCACTGGCGAAACGGGAACAGGCAAGGAGTGTATTGCCAAATATATCCATCAGCACGCCTGTGGCAGCGATGCGCCGTATGTCGGGGTTAACTGCGCTGCTATTCCGGAAAGTATGCTGGAAGCCATTTTATTTGGTTATGAAAAAGGTGCCTTTACCGGGGCGGTCGCCAGCGTAGCCGGGAAATTCGAGCAGGCAAACGGCGGTACCCTGCTGCTGGATGAAATTGGCGATATGCCGTTATCCCTGCAGGCGAAATTATTGCGGGTATTACAGGAGCAGGAGGTTGAGCGTCTGGGAAGCCATAAACGTATTCCCCTCGATATTCGGCTGATTGCTTCTACTAATAAAGATTTGCAGCAGGAGATTGCCGAAGGGCGTTTCCGCCAGGATCTCTTCTACCGTATTTCCGTGGTGCCGATCCATATCACCCCACTGCGCGAACGCCGCCAGGATATTTTGCCGCTGGTGCAGCGTTTTATCGCCAAATACCGCGCCTTCCACAAGGGCGAGGTTCGCCTGAGCGACGATGCCCGCAAGGCGCTGCTGGGCTACGACTGGCCGGGCAACGTGCGCGAGCTGGAGAACGTTATCCAGCGCGGCATGATCCTCGGCAACGGCGATGAAATTAAGGCCGCCGATTTTGGCCTGGTCGCCCGCACGCCGCTGCCTGAAGTGATGCCGGTCGGGATGATGCCCAGCTACCGCGAACAGGAGAGCGGCAGTTCGGCCATTCAGGACGTCAAGCTGCACGGCCGCCTGGCCGAGTACCAGTACATCATCGATCTGCTCAAACGCCATAAAGGCAATAAATCGAAAACCGCAGAGTTCCTCGGCATTACGCCGCGGGCGCTGCGCTACCGCCTTGCGTCAATGCGCGACGAAGGCATTGATATTGAATGTTATTCCTGAGGCCAGGAAGGAAAAATAAATGGACAAGATAGCCGCCGCAGGTATTAACACCGCGCAACAGGCGCTGCTCAACCGCATGCAGCAGACGGCCATGCTGGCTTCTGCCGGCGCGGTCGCCCCCTCCACGACCATTGCCCCGGCAAACGCTGCCTTTAACGGCACCGACTCGGTCTCCTTTTCTCGCGTGCTTAACAACGCCATCGATAACGTCGATGCGCTGCAGCACAGCGCCAGCGCAAAGCAGACGGCGATTGATATGGGTCAGAGCGACGATTTAGCGGGCGCGATGATCGAGAGCCAGAAAGCCAGCGTGGCCTTTTCGGCGATGATGCAGGTGCGCAACAAGCTCAACAGCGCCCTGGATGACGTGATGAACATTTCGCTGTAAGGCCGTAACCGTGTTGAAAAAAATCAAAGAGCGTCTTCCCGTTCCAGCCCTCCCGGCCGGCATCAATAACCCGAGAATGCTGGCCATCGCCGGCGGCGTGGTGCTGGCTATTGCCATCGTCATATCGCTGTGGAACCGCAATCAGGGCTACGTCGCGCTCTATGGCGCCAGTGAGCAGATCCCCGTCTCCCAGGTGGTTGAGGTGCTGGGGGCGGAGAATATCCCCTACCGCATTAACCCGGATAACGGGCAGATCCTGGTGGGCGAAAGCCGTCTGGCGCAGGCGCGGATGGCGCTGGCGGCCAAAGGGATCAGCGCGGCCATGCCGGACGGCTACGAGCTGATGGATAAAGAAGAGATGCTCGGCAGCAGCCAGTTTATCCAGAACGTGCGCTACAAGCGCAGCCTGGAAGGCGAGCTGGCGAAAAGTATTATGGCGCTGGATCCGGTTGAACACGCCCGCGTGCATCTCGGGCTGAGCGAGTCCAGCTCTTTTGTTCTCACCAACAAACCCAACAGCAGCGCCTCGGTGGTGGTGCAGCTGCGCTACGGCAGGCAGCTGGACGAGCAGCAGGTGGCGTCGATTGTGCAGCTGGTTGCCGGCTCCGTGCCGGGGATGGCGGCCAACAGCGTGCGCGTCGTCGACCAGGCGGGCAATCTGCTGTCGGACAGCATCGCCGACCCGGATGGCTCCCTTGCCGGCCGACGAATGGGCGACGACGTGATGCAGCGCATTCGCGACGATACCCGTAAAAATATCGCCACCCTGCTGACCTCGCTGGTGGGCGCCGGCAACTTCCGCATCAGCGTTGCCCCGACTGTGGATTTAAGCCGCGTGGAGGAGACCCAGGAGCGTCTGGGGAAAGAGCCGCGCGTCAGCGATGAGCAGCTGAGCCAGGAGAACACCACCAACGAAATGGCGTTTGGTATTCCCGGTTCGCTGAGCAACCGCCCGGTGAACCAGAATCCGCCAGCGGCCGCGGCCCAGGCGGCCGGCGCTGAGGCCCCCGCTGCAGCGGCGAATACCACCACGACCAGCGATCCCCGTTCGCTCTCCAACCGCAGCCAGCAACAGCGTAAGTACGCCTTTGATCGCGATATCCGCCATATCCGCCATCCGGGGTACAAGCTGGAAAAACTGAACGTGGCGGTGGCGCTGAATAAAACCGCCCCGGCGCTGGCGAAAGTCACCCCGGAACAGCTGACCGCCATCACCCGTCTGGTCGAGAGCGCCGCCGGAATCGAAAAACAGCGCGGCGATGCTCTGACGCTGGACGTGCTCACCTTCAGCGTGCCTCAGGGCGACGACGCCGTCGTCGTCGAACAGTGGTGGAAAGATCCCGATCTGCAGTACTGGGGACAGACCGGCGGCATTGGCCTGCTGGCGCTGTTAACCCTGCTGTTTGGCGTACGCCCGCTGGCCCAGCGTCTGGGACGCCGTGAACGGGTCATCAACGAGGTCGTGCAGAAAGAGAAAGATCTGCAGATCGACGACGCCGGTGCGAAGAGCGAGAGCCTTACCGCGCTGACGAACGTGGGCTTCAACAATAATGATGAGCTGCTGCCGCCGCAAAGCTCCGGCCTGGAAACCAAAGTGGAGTATCTCCAGGTACTCGCCCAGAGCGAAACGGAACGCGTAGCAGAAGTGCTGAGACAATGGATTAATAGCAATGACCGAAGCAATCGCCAGTCCGACTAATAATTCCGGCGGCCGTAGCCGTCTGGAGCAGGCGGCCATCCTGCTGATGAGCGTAGGGGAAGAGGCCGCCGCGCGGGTGATGCAGAAGCTCAACCGTGAAGAGGTAGTGCTGCTCAGTGAAACCATGGCCCGCCTGCACGATGTGAAGGTGCATCAGGCGCGGCAGGCCATGAACAATTTCTTCTCCGACTACAGCGAGCAGAGCGGCATTAACGGCGCCTCGCGCTCTTATCTGCGCGGCATCCTGGAGAAGGCGCTGGGGGGCGAGATTGCCCGCAGCGTGATCAACGGCATCTACGGGGATGAAATTCGCTACCGCATGGCGCGCCTGCAGTGGGTGGATATCCCGCAGCTGGCGGCGCTGATTGAGCAGGAGCACCTGCAATTGCAGGCGGTGTTTCTCGCCTTCCTGCCGCCGGATATTGCCGCCAGCGTGCTGAGCGTACTGCCACGCGAGCGTCAGGACGAGATCATCTACCGTATCGCCCGCCTGGACGACGTTAACCGCGATGTGATCGACGAGCTGGATCGCCTTATCGATCGCGGCATCGCCGTGCTCTCCGAGCATGGTTCGAAAGTGGTGGGGATTAAGCACGCCGCCAACATCGTCAACCGCATCCCCAGCAACCAGCAGGCGCTGCTGGAGCAGCTGCGCGAGCGCGATGAAAGCGTGGTGGATGATCTTAAGGATGAGATGTACGAATTCTACATTCTCAGCCGTCAGACCCCGGCCACCCTGCAACGCCTGATGGAAGAGGTGCCTCTCGAAGAGTGGGCCGTGGCGCTGAAGGGCACCGAGCCGGTGCTGCGCCAGGCCATTTTCAACGTGATGCCCAAACGCCAGGTCACCCTGCTGCAAAGCACCACCAGCCGCCTTGGCCCGGTGCCCGTCAGCCGTATCGAGCAGGTACGCAAAGAGATTATGCAGACCCTGCGCCAGCTGGTGGAAGAGGGTGAGATTCAGGTGCAGCTATTCGCAGAGCAGACGGTGGAATAACCCATGTTCAAGAAACGCAGCCTCCCGCTGGAGGCGCTGACCTCGCGCCGCCAGGGCGTGGTAAAACCGCGGCTACATAAATTTCCGCCGTTGCGTAAAAGCAGGGCGCCCCACGCCCCGGCCGACGAGGATCTGCCTGGTGCGCAGGATGCGGCCAGCTATCAGCAGCAGCTGCAGGAAGGCTTTCGCGATGGGCTGAACCAGGGCTTTGCCCAGGGCATGGAAGAGGGCAAAGAGGAGGGCTATCAGGAGGGCGTTCGGCTTGGATTTGACGAGGGGCTGCGCAAAGGGCTGGCAGAGGGCAAACAGCAGGCCCGCCAGCAGTTCCTGGACGCCGCCGCCCCCTTCGAGCGCGTTACCGCCGATGTACAGCGTTTCCTGGAGCGCTACGAGCAGCGCCGACGCGAAGAGCTGATGCAGCTGGTGGAGAAAGTGACGCGGCAGGTGATCCGCTGCGAGCTGGCGCTGCACCCCACCCAGCTATTAGCGCTGGTAGAAGAGGCGCTCACCAGCCTGCCGCAGCCGCCGGAGCAGATCCGCGTGTTGCTCAACGGCGAAGAGTTCCGCCGCATCAGCGAGGCGGAGCCGGAAAAGGCCCGGGAGTGGGGGCTGGCCGCCGACCCGGCGCTGGCCCCTGGCGAATGCCGCGTGGTGACCGACACCACCGAAATGGACGTGGGCTGTCAGCACCGTCTGGATCAGTGCGTGGCGGTGCTCAAAGAGACCCTACTGCCGGAAGATACCCATGAGCAGTCCTGATTTCGAACAGGCCCTGCGCTCCATCGAGCAGATCGATCTGGCGCGCGTCGCCGGGCGTCTGGTGCGGGTCAACGGCATTCTGCTGGAGTGTGTCGGCTGCCGGTTGGCCATCGGCCAGCTCTGCCACGTGGAGAGCGTGGAGCACGAGATGATCGAGGCCCAGGTGGTGGGCTTCGACCGCGAAGTCACCTTCCTGATGCCCTTTAAACAGCCCTCGGGGCTGATCGCCGGTGCGCGGGTCTTCCCGGCCGGCAAGAGCGAAGGGGTGATGATTAGCGATCAGTGGCTGGGGCGCGTGGTAAATGGCCTTGGCGAACCGCTGGACGACAAAGGCAAGCTCGGCGGCGACACCCTGTTGCCGCAGCAGCTTCCGCAGGTGCATCCCCTCCGGCGCCAGCCGGTGGAGGCGCCGCTGGACGTGGGCGTGCGGGCGATTAACGGCCTGCTGACCATCGGTAAAGGCCAGCGCGTGGGGCTGATGGCGGGCAGCGGCGTGGGTAAAAGCGTGCTGCTGGGGATGATCACCCGCTATACACGGGCCGACGTGGTGGTGGTGGGGCTGATCGGCGAGCGCGGCCGCGAGGTAAAAGAGTTTATCGAGAACTCGCTGCAGGCCGAAGGGCTGGCGAAGTCGGTGATTGTTGCCGCCCCGGCGGACGAG
>DKMV01000217.1:18770-18934 GCA_002469605.1 Leclercia sp. UBA7405 | reverse complement strand
CGGCATGCTGATGGACGCCATTGAAAAACGCCTGAAGCAGTAATCCGGCTTTCTCATCTCGCCTCTCCCCCACCCCAGGTCAGCAGACCTGGGTGAATCTCTAGTGACAGCGCCCGGGTTTAACCGCATACTGGGTGCTGTTGCTTTTTTAAACCAGGAAACAG
>DKMV01000217.1:8473-18544 GCA_002469605.1 Leclercia sp. UBA7405 | reverse complement strand
GAATTTACAGCATCACTTTCTTATTGCCATGCCTGCTCTCCAGGACCCGATTTTCCGCCGTGCCGTTGTCTATATCTGCGAATATAGCGATGAGGGCGCAATGGGAATTATCATCAATAAACCGCTGGAAAATCTTAACGTTGAAGGCATTCTGGATAAGCTGAAAATCGCCCAGGATGAACGTGTACCGGAAATCCGGCTCGACAAGCCCGTGATGCTGGGTGGCCCACTGGCAGAAGATCGCGGCTTTATTCTCCATACGCCGCCGGGCTTCTCCTCCAGTATTCGCATCTCTGACAACACCGTGATCACCACCTCCCGCGACGTGCTGGAGACGCTGGGTACGGCGAATCAGCCTGCCGATGTGCTGGTGGCGCTTGGCTACGCCTCATGGGAAAAAGGTCAGCTGGAGCAGGAGATCCTGGATAACGCCTGGCTGACGGCCCCGGCGGATCTCAACATCCTGTTTAAAACCCCCATCGCCGATCGCTGGCGCGATGCCGCGAAGCTTATCGGTATTGATATCCAGACCATGCCTGGCGTAGCGGGGCACGCCTGATGAGCGGCACCCTGCTGGCGTTTGATTTTGGCACCAAAAGCATCGGCGTGGCCATCGGCCAGCGCATCACCGGTACGGCCCGCCCGCTAAACGCCCTGAAAGCGCAGGACGGCACCCCGGACTGGAACCTGATTGAGCGGCTGCTTAAAGAGTGGCAGCCTGACGAAGTGATTGTCGGCCTGCCGCTGAACATGGATGGCACCGAACAGCCTCTCACCGCCCGCGCCCGCAAGTTCGCCAATAAGATCCACGGCCGTTTTGGCGTAGTGGTAAAGTTGCACGACGAGCGGCTGAGCACGGTAGAGGCCCGCGCCGGGCTCTTTGAGCACGGCGGCTTCCGCGCGCTGAATAAAGGCAGCGTCGATTCCGCCTCAGCCGTGATTATCCTCGAAAGCTTCTTCGAACAGGGTTACTGACCCTCTCCTCTCCTGCCCGGCCAGGCCGGGCAAAACCGCGATTATGGCGATCGGCCTCACATTTTATTCGGCCACTTTTTGCATTCCAGCTACTGTCTCTATAAAAGAAACATATACGTTTAGCTTTTTTCGACCAGCCGGGCGGCAAGCGTGTTGAGCTCCTGCAGGCGCGATTGAATGGTCTCTTCGGTGATATCCCACATGCCGGCGAAGGCCAGCGCGGCCTGATGAACGCCCAGGGGCTGGGCCATAGAGACCTCACCGTCGTCGTGGTGCCAGACCACGTTCCCCCGCTCGCGCTGCTGGGCGATATGGGGCGCAAGGCTCTGCCACTGCTCTGGCGTGAAGCGTGCCATCAGCGCCTCGTCGCTTTCGGCGGCTAGCAGCGACATGCCGATAACGGAACACCAGGCGGGCAACATATGAAAACCGGCCAGCGCCTGGGTGGTCTGGCTGCCGGGGACGGAGTGCCAGATATAGATTATCTGGTCTTCCCACAACACCCCCAGCGCCACCACGATATCGCGCGGCGCCTGGCGCTCCAGCCTCGGCAGGGCGCGGGAGAAGAGCTCCGAGCCGCGGATCGCCTGGGCTGCCAGGGCGTGGATCCCCGGTCCCGGCAGGTAGCGCCGCTGCTCATCCTGCATGGTCAGGCCGATGGAGGCCATGGTCATCAGCAGGCGGTTAACGCGGGTGGTGTTTATACCCATCAGACGCGCCAGCTCGCGGCAACCAATGGCCCGACCGCTGGAGACCAGATACTGCAGACAGCGAATGCCGTCGATAAGGCTTTGATTAGGTTGTGATGACATAGCCGCATTCAGTTTGTGAGGGTTACGTCGATTCTAACGCCAGTACAGAAGGATACAAGGTAATGAATATCTATCCCCACAGCGATGCCAGAACCTTTCCCACCACGCGGCTGGAGGCGGACCTGCTGGTTGCCGGCGGTGGCCTGGCCGGGCTGTGCGCCGCGCTGGCGGCAGCAAGAGACGGCCTGAACGTAGTGTTGATTCAGGACCGGCCGGTACTGGGCGGGAATGCCTCCAGCGAGGTGCGCCTGTGGGCCAACGGCGCCACTTCGCACATGGGTAACAACAACCGCTGGTCGCGTGAGGGCGGCATCATGGGCGAAATCATGGAGGAGAACCTCTGGCGCAACAAAGAGGGAAATCCGGTGATGTTCGACCTCGTGCTGCTCGACCTTGCGAAAAGCCAGCCGGGCCTTACCCTGCTGCTGAATACGGCGGTATACGAGGTGGCAAAAAGCGGCGACCGCCTCACCGGCGTGAAGGCCTTCAACGCCATCAACGAAACCTTTTATACCGTCACCGCCAGCCAGTTTTGCGATGCCACCGGCGATGGAGTGCTGGGGTATCTGGCCGGAGCGGAATACCGCGAAGGGGCGGAAGCGCCGGAGGAGCTGGGGGAAAAGATGGCCCCCGGCGAGCAGTTCGGCCACAAGCTCGGCCACTCGATCTACTTCTACACCCGCCGCACCGCCGAGCCGGTAACCTTTGTTCCCCCGTCGTTTGCCCTCGATGACATCACCGCCATCCCACGCTACAAACGCCTCACCTCCACCCTCAACGGCTGCGACCTGTGGTGGCTGGAGTGGGGAGGACGCCTCGATACCGTCCACGAAAGCGAAACCATTAAATGGGAGCTGTGGAAAATCGTCTGGGGCGTGTGGAATTACATTAAAAATAGCGGTGAGTTTCCGGACGCGGACAACCTGACCATCGAGTGGGTGGGTGCTATTCCGGGCAAGCGCGAGAGCCGCCGCTTTATGGGCGATCATCTGCTCTGCCAGCAGGACATCATCGAACAGCGCGACCACTACGACGCGGTGGCCTACGGCGGCTGGTCTATCGACCTGCATCCGGCCGACGGGGTTTACAGCACCCACGACGGCTGCCGCCAGTTTCACAGTAAAGGCACCTACACTATTCCGCTTCGTTCTCTCTACAGCCGCTCGCTGGAGAACCTCTTCCTCACCGGCAGGCTCATCTCCGCCTCCCACGTCGCTTTTGGCAGCGCGAGGGTGATGTGCACCTGCGGCCTGCTTGGCGAGGTGGTGGGCCGCGCGGCGGCCTTGTGCCACCGGGAACAACTGACGCCGCGGGAGCTTGCGCAGCCCGTGCAGGTGGGCAAACTGCAGCAGCATCTGCAGGCAGCTGGCTGCTACATCCCCCGCCAGCGGCTGGAGGATCCGGCCCGGGGCGCCACGGTCACCGCCAGCAGCGAATACCAGCTCAGCGCGCTGGAGCCTGACGGCGAATGGCAGCCGCTGGAGGCGCGCATGGCGATCCTGCTGCCGGTCCGCCAGGGTGAGCGCCTGCCGGCCTTCACCTTTATGCTGCGCGCCCGCACGCCGCAGCCCCTTACCGTCACCCTGCTGGGCAGCGAGAAAAGCGGCAACTTTACGCCGGAGCTGCACTACGCCGGGGTTACGCTTGAGGTGGATGAGGCGCGGGGCTATACCTGCGAATTCGACTGGCAAAGCGAGCGCGACCAGTACGTCTTTATCGCCTTCAGCGCCAGCGACGCCGTCGATATCGCCCTGACCAGCACTCGCCTGCCCGGCCTGATGACCCTCTTTAACAGCCTCAATGCCCGCGTGGCCAAACATCCCCGCCAGGTGGCCGATGGCGATTACGGCGTGGAGGAGTTCGACTTCTGGCTGCCGCGCCGCCACCCGGGACAGATCTTCCCGGCGATGACCCTGAGCAGGCCGCTGCGTTGCCACGCCGCAGAAAACCTGCTGAATGGCCACCTGCGCCCCGAACAGCAGACCAACGCCTGGACGCCGGCACTGGAGGATCCCGCCCCGCAGGTGGTGTGGCGCTGGGCCGCCCCCGAGACTATCTTCAGCCTGACGCTGGTGCAGGACAACGATTTCGACAACGCCATGGAGACGGTGCAGATGGGCCATCACCGGGCCGTGACGCCGCACTGCATTACCCACTACCGCCTGTGGGCCGATGAAACGCAGATTGCCGAGATTACGCATAATCACCACTCCGTGTGTGAACACCGCTTCGCCGAGCCGCTGAGGGCGCGCGAAATCAGGCTCGAGATCCTGGCGACCGCAGGCGCACTGCCGGCGGTCTACTCCCTGAACGTGCGCTAAACCCGACCCTGAGCACGCCGCTCGGCAAGGCTCTGGTCAAAGTTCTGCATCCCCATCTGTTGCCCGGTCTGGATTACGCCGGGCAGCTGATACGTTTTGCCTTCGCGGATGAGGTTCGCCGCCGCCGGAGTATTCACCAGCAGTTCATACAGCGCTACCCTGCCGTCCTGATTATCATTCACCAGCTTTTGCGCTAGTACCGCCCGCAGGCTGCCCGCCAGCTGGCTGCGCACCGGCTCCTTCTCCTGCGCCGGGAAGGTATCCACCAGCCGCTCAACCGCCTGGGCGGCGTTGCGGGTATGGAGCGTAGCCAGCACCAGATGTCCGGTCTCGGCAGCGCTTAGCGCCAGACGAATGGTTTCGCTGTCGCGCAGCTCCCCCAGCAGGATGACGTCCGGATCTTCACGCAGCGCGGCGCGAAGCGCCCCGGCGAAGCTGTGGCAATGCAGGCCTATCTCCCGCTGCTGCACCAGGCAGCGTTTGCTCTGATGGATAAACTCCACCGGATCTTCCAGCGTCAGGATATGCCTGTCGCTATGGCAGTTAAGAAAATCGACCATCGCCGCCAGGGTGGTGGACTTGCCGCTGCCCGTCGCCCCGGTCACAAGGATCAGGCCGTTATCGCTCGCCAGAAGCTCGGGCACGATGCGCGGCGCGGCAAGCGTGTTGAGCTGCGGGCACTCATCAGGCAGCAGCCGCAGCGCCAGCGAGCAGCCTCGTGTATGGGCGAACGCGCTGGCGCGCAGGCGCTGCTCGCCCAGCGTAACGGCGAAATCCACATGCCCGTTGGCCATCCACGCCCCCTGCTGTTCGTCACTGAGCCAGGCCTGTAGCAGGGCATTGACCTCCGGCGGCGGAAAAGGGGCCGGCTCGATTTTGCCGCGCCGCCGCCAGCGCGGCGGGGCATTACTGCACAGGTGTAGATCCGAGACGTTATGCTTTACACTAAGGGCCACAATTTCTTCCATTACCATACGACCATCCTCGGAATATGAACGACATTGCGCATAACCTGGCACAGGTCCGGGACAAAATCTCAGCCGCAGCAGCGGCCTGCGGCCGTGCTTCAGAAGAAGTTACTCTGCTTGCAGTCAGCAAAACTAAGCCTGCGAGCGCCATCGCAGAAGCCATTGACGCAGGCCAGCGCGCATTTGGTGAAAACTACGTTCAGGAAGGAGTAGAAAAAATTCGCCATTTCCGGGAAACGGGAGCGGCAGATCTGCAATGGCACTTTATCGGGCCGCTGCAGTCGAACAAAAGCCGTCTGGTTGCAGAACATTTCGACTGGTGCCACACCGTCGATCGCCTGCGCATCGCCACCCGCCTGAGCGAGCAGCGTCCGGAAGGAATGGCGCCGCTTAACGTGCTGATTCAAATCAATATTAGCGATGAGAACAGCAAGTCGGGCATTGCGCTTTCAGAGCTGGAGGCGCTGGCAGAAGCGGTGGCAGCGCTACCTGGCCTTACCCTGCGCGGGTTGATGGCGATCCCGGCGCCGGAAACGGATTACGACAGGCAGTTTGCCGTGGCACGGCAAATGGCTGTAGCATTTGGCACGCTCAAAGCGGGCTACCCCACCGTCGATACGCTATCACTGGGCATGACGGACGATATGGACGCCGCCATTGCGGCAGGCAGTACCATGGTGCGCATCGGCACAGCAATTTTCGGCGCGCGCGATTACCCCCAAAAATAAGGAAACCTGAGGAACGCCATGAAGACGTTGACTTTCCTGCTCTCGACGGTCATTGAACTCTATACGATGGTGCTGTTACTGCGCGTATGGATGCAGTGGGCGCGTTGTGATTTCTACAACCCTTTTTCACAGTTTGTGGTGAAAATCACCCAGCCGATTATCGGGCCGCTGCGCCGGGTCATCCCTCCGATGGGGCCGATTGACAGCGCTTCGCTGCTGGTGGCGCTGGTCCTGTGCGTGATCAAAGCGATCGTGCTCTTTATGGTGGTGACCTTCCAGCCGATCATCTGGATCGCCGCCGTACTTATCCTGCTTAAAACCATCGGCTCGCTGATCTTCTGGGTGCTGCTGGTGATGGCGATCATGAGCTGGGTCAGCCAGGGCCGCAGCCCGGTGGAATATGCGCTTATTCAGCTGACGGAGCCGCTGCTGCGCCCGATCCGCAACCTGCTGCCCTCCATGGGCGGTATCGATTTTTCACCGATGATCCTCGTTCTGCTGCTGTACGTGATCAACATGGGCATCGGCGAACTGCTTCAGTCCACCGGTAACATGCTGCTGCCGGGGCTGTGGATGGCGCTATGAGTGCCGTCAGCACCTGCGCCGACGGGCTGGTTTTGCGGCTGTATATTCAGCCCAAAGCCAGCCGCGACAGCATTATTGGTTTGCATGGCGATGAGCTAAAAGTCGCCATCACCGCCCCACCCGTCGATGGCCAGGCCAACGCGCATCTGACCAAATATCTGGCGAAACAGTTTCGCGTTGCCAAAAGCCAGGTCCTGATTGAGAAAGGCGAGCTGGGGCGACATAAACAGGTTAAGATCCTCAACCCGCAACACATCCCGACGGAAGTCGCGGCGCTGACAAAATAGGATAAGACAATGCAGAAAGTTGTTCTCGCTACCGGCAATGCCGGTAAAGTGCGCGAGCTGGCCTCGCTGTTGAATGATTTTGGTCTGGACGTGGTTGCCCAGACGGAATTAGGCGTCGACTCCGTTGAAGAGACCGGCCTGACCTTTATCGAAAATGCGATTATCAAGGCACGCCATGCGGCAAAAGTCACCGGCCTGCCGGCCATCGCCGATGATTCCGGGCTGGCGGTAGATTATCTCGGCGGCGCGCCGGGGATTTACTCCGCCCGCTATTCCGGTGAGGATGCCAGCGACCAGCAAAATCTGGAAAAGCTGCTCGACGCCTTACAGCTGGTGCCGGATGACCAGCGCCAGGCGCAGTTCCACTGCGTGCTGGTCTATATGCGCCACGCTGAGGATCCGACCCCCATCGTCTGCCACGGCAGCTGGCCGGGCGTGATTACCCGCACGGCTGCGGGCAACGGCGGCTTTGGCTACGATCCCATTTTCTTTGTCCCCACCGAGGGCAAAACCGCTGCGGAACTGACCCGCGAAGAGAAAAGCGCGATTTCCCACCGCGGACGCGCGCTAAAACTGTTACTGGAAGCATTACGTAATGGCTAATTTGCCACCTCTGAGTCTCTATATTCACATCCCGTGGTGCGTGCAGAAATGTCCGTACTGCGATTTCAACTCGCATGCGCTGAAGGGCGAAGTGCCGCATGACGACTACGTTCAGCATCTGCTCAGCGATCTGGATGCCGACGTACTTTACGCACAGGGACGTGAAGTTAAGACCATTTTTATTGGTGGCGGTACGCCGAGCCTGCTCTCAGGCCCGGCGATGCAAACACTGCTGGACGGCGTGCGCGCACGTCTGACGCTGGCGGCGGATGCGGAAATTACCATGGAAGCCAACCCCGGTACCGTGGAAGCGGATCGTTTCGTTGACTATCAGCGCGCCGGGGTGAACCGCATCTCCATCGGCGTGCAGAGCTTTAGCGAGCCGAAGCTGAAGCGGCTGGGGCGCATTCATGGCCCGGAAGAGGCAAAACGCGCGGCGCATCTGGCCACCGGGCTGGGGTTACGCAGCTTTAACCTCGATTTGATGCACGGCCTGCCGGACCAGTCGCTGGAAGAGGCGCTGGACGATTTGCGCCAGGCGATTGCCCTCAATCCGCCGCATCTCTCCTGGTATCAGCTGACCATCGAGCCCAACACGTTGTTCGGCTCCCGCCCGCCGGTACTGCCCGACGACGACGCCCTGTGGGATATCTTTGAGCAGGGCCACCGGCTGCTGACCGCCGCAGGCTATCAACAGTACGAAACCTCGGCCTACGCGAAGCCGGGCTATCAGTGCCAGCACAACCTGAACTACTGGCGTTTTGGCGATTATCTGGGGATTGGCTGCGGCGCCCACGGCAAAGTCACCTTCCCGGACGGGCGCATTTTGCGCACCGCTAAAACCCGCCACCCGCGCGGCTATATGGAAGGACGCTATCTGGAGCGCAGCCACGATGTGGAGGCGGCAGATAAGCCCTTTGAGTTCTTTATGAACCGCTTCCGCCTGCTGGAAGCCGCGCCGCGCGCGGAGTTTACCCGCTATACCGGGCTGGCAGAATCGGTGATTCGCCCGCAGATCGACGAAGCGCTGGCCCAGGGGTATATCACCGAGAGCAACGAGCTCTGGCAGATAACCGAACATGGCAAACTGTTCCTTAATTCCCTGCTTGAGCTGTTCCTCGCCGACGATTCCTGAAGAGGGATTCCGGATTTTGCATCCCGTTCTGCCGGCTGAGGGAAAGGCTGGCAGAGTGCGGGGATGGAAATTATCCGCTCTTATGCCAAAAAGCTCCGTCGCGAGCTGACAAATGAAGAGAGACGACTCTGGTATCTGTTACGCAGTCGTCGCTTTGCGCATTATAAATTTCGCCGTCAGCACCCTGTGGGTCATTACATTCTGGATTTTGTCTGCTGTGAGGCGCGGCTGGCGATAGAGCTGGATGGCGGTCAGCACGATGATAGCCAGCAATACGATTGCCAGCGAACGTTATGGCTACAGGAAAAAGGCTGGACGGTGATTCGCTTCTGGAATAGTGAGCTATGGCATAACGAGGAAGGAGTGCTGGAAGAGATCCTGGCGGCGCTGCAGAGGCTTTTACCCTCACCCCGGCCCTCTCCCTGAAAGGGAGAGGGAGAAAACCAGCGTCATACCTGCCAACAGCTCCAGGCCGTCCCCAAACCTGCGCCGTGTTTGCCAACAGCGCCGGACGGTCCCCTCTCCCCTTTGGGGAGAGGGTTAGGGTGAGGGGCCCAGCGCGCAGAGAACTACTTCAGCGACCCCACCAGCGATTTGCGGCTCTCTTCCAGCGACACCACGCGCTGGCACACGTCTTTACCGAAGGCCTGGAAATCGGCTTCCTGGTTCTTCCACTCGTTCTGGATCGACGTTTGCAGGCCGCCCAGGCTACCCAGCACGCCCTGCAGCGGGTTGCCGCCGCCCTTCAGCACCGCCTTGGCGCCCATTTCGTTGATGCTGTCCTGCAGAATGCCGCCCATCGCCTGGTTTACCAGCTGCTGGCCGTCGGCACGCACCTGGTCAATGGCTTTGTAGTGGAAGGTCAGCCCGTCGGTACGACGCTCAATAATCCGGTTCATCTGCTCTTTCAACTGGGCATCCAGTTTGGTCAGGCGGGTGCGCATGTTGCTGCTCTCGCCCACCTCTTTAGCGATGATCTTATCCAGCGCTACGCGGCCTTTCTCGACGCGGGAGCGGGCCCCTTCGTCGATCCATGGCAGCGCGCTGCGCAGTTCGGCCTGATAATCTTTTGCCTGCTCGCGCTGGGCGGCGCTCAGGCTCGGTTGTTTACCGTTGAACATCACGTTGCCATCCGGCGTAATCACCAGATTGCCGTTCTCGCCCTTCACCTGCACGGTTTGCGGGCTGAGGATCACGTCGTCTCGCGGCGTCACTTCACATTTATATTCCGCGTGGGCGGTTAACGCGGTTGCCATCAGAGCCGCAGCCAGCAGCGTTTTGCGCATCATAAAAACTCCCTCAGACAAAATGGGCCAGCAAATGCTGGCCCCTTATGTATTATTAGTCCCACCAGATGTCGAAAAGTTCGCTGACGCGCACCTCTTCGTATTTGTGGTCTTCCAGCCATTTACGCACGATGGCCTGATGCTCCTCGGTGCACTGGCCAATCTCCTGTTTGCAGATCAGACCTTCCCACGCCAGATAGCCGCTGCCGTCAAAGGCCAGCTGGTTCGGCTCGATAACTTCGTCGATAAAAGCATCCACGTCTTTATCGATCTGCTCTACGCTGGTGCCTTCCGGGAAACGCCATGCAACGGAAAAACCAATCTCCTGGAATTCGTCGATGTGCATTTTTTTACGCAGACGACGGCTACGG
>DKMV01000217.1:5014-8418 GCA_002469605.1 Leclercia sp. UBA7405 | reverse complement strand
ACGCAGACGACGGCTACGGTTCTTTGCCATTATTTCACCCTCTCGAACATTAAGTCCCATACGCCGTGGCCAAGACGATGACCACGCTGTTCAAATTTGGTTACCGGACGTGAATCCGGACGCGGTACGTAGTCGTTGCTCTCCGACTGGTTTTTATACCCGTCGAGGGACGACATCACTTCCAGCATATGTTCTGCATAGGCTTCCCAGTCGGTAGCCATATGGAAAACACCACCCAGCTTAAGCTTGCTTTTTACCAGCTCGGCAAAAGGCGCCTGCACGATGCGACGCTTATTATGACGCGCTTTATGCCACGGGTCCGGGAAAAAGAGCTGAACCATGTTAAGCGAGTTGTCGGGGATCATCTTGTGCAGCACTTCCACCGCGTCGTGACACATCACGCGCAGGTTCTCCACGCCCTCTTCATGGGCGGTGGCAAGACAGGCGCCCACGCCCGGAGAGTGCACTTCAATGCCGAGGAAGTTCTGCTCCGGGCACGCCTTCGCCATGGTCACCAGCGAGGCGCCCATACCGAAGCCAATCTCAAGGGTGATCGGCGCATCGCGGCCAAAAAGTTCAACAAAATCGACCGGCTGCTCGCTGAACTCAACGCCCATCACCGGCCAGTAGTTGTCCAGCGCGTGCTGCTGCCCTTTTGTCAGGCGCCCCTGACGGCGGACAAAGCTGCGAATACGGCGCAGCGGGCGGCCGTTTTCATCAAATTCCGGTGAAATGACGTCGTTTTTCATAAAAGAGTTGTCTGCTTGTGAGAGTGTTCGGGAAACGGGCATTATCCAAAGTTAAGCCTTCTATGCAAGCATGGGAAAGATCCGGTTTACAGCCGAATGCCGCTGTGCTGCAATCTGCCCCCCTGTTATCGCGAAGTTAAGACCATGCAAGCCTCTCAATTTTCAGCCCAGGTGCTGGACTGGTACGACAAATACGGGCGTAAAACCCTGCCCTGGCAAATTGATAAAACGCCCTACAAAGTATGGCTCTCTGAGGTGATGTTGCAACAAACGCAGGTCACAACGGTTATTCCCTATTTTGAGCGCTTTATGGCGCGCTTCCCGACTGTAACGGATCTGGCTAACGCCCCGCTGGATGAGGTGCTGCACCTCTGGACCGGGCTCGGCTACTACGCCCGGGCGCGCAATCTGCATAAAGCGGCGCAGCAGGTTGCAACCCTGCATAAAGGCACCTTCCCGGAGACCTTTGACGAAGTGGCGGCCCTGCCGGGCGTCGGGCGCTCTACCGCGGGCGCTATCCTCTCCCTGTCGCTGGGCAAACATTTCCCAATCCTCGACGGCAACGTCAAGCGTGTACTGGCCCGCTGCTACGCGGTGGCCGGCTGGCCGGGTAAAAAAGAGGTGGAGAAGCGCCTGTGGGAGATTAGCGAAACCGTGACCCCGGCCGCAGGCGTTGAGCGTTTTAACCAGGCGATGATGGATCTGGGGGCGATGGTCTGCACCCGCTCAAAGCCAAAGTGCGAGATTTGCCCGCTGAATAACCTCTGCATGGCCTATGCCACCCACTCCTGGGCGCTCTATCCAGGCAAAAAACCGAAGCAAACCCTGCCCGAGCGCACCGGCTATTTCCTGCTGCTTCAGCACGAAAACAAGGTACTGCTGGCCCAGCGTCCGCCAAGCGGGCTGTGGGGCGGGCTGTTCTGCTTCCCGCAGTTTGCCGACGAGGCCGAACTGCGCGCCTGGCTGGCAGATCGCCAGATTAGTGCCGATAATCTTCGGCAGCTAACCGCGTTTCGCCATACTTTTAGCCATTTCCATCTGGATATTGTGCCAATGTGGCTTCCCGTGTCCTCATTCACCGCGTGCATGGATGAAGGAAGCGGTCTCTGGTATAACTTAGCGCAACCGCCGTCAGTGGGACTGGCGGCACCCGTTGAGCGCCTGTTACAGCAATTACGTGTCGGGGCAATCGCTTAGCCCCGGGCGACAAAGAGGATTTAGTATGGCCAGAACTATTTTTTGTACCTTCCTGCAGCGTGACGCCGAAGGCCAGGACTTCCAGCTCTATCCGGGCGAGCTGGGTAAGCGCATCTATAATGAGATTTCTAAAGAAGCCTGGGCGCAGTGGCAGCAGAAGCAGACCATGATCATCAACGAGCAGAAGCTCAATATGATGAACGTCGAGCATCGCAAACTGCTGGAGCAGGAGATGGTCAACTTCCTGTTTGAAGGCAAAGACGTACACATCGAAGGCTATACACCGCCAGAAAAATAATGAAGGGCCTGCCGGCCCTTTTCAACAAACACAACACGCACTCACGGAATGATGAAAAAATTTTTAGCGCTGGCCCTCGTTGCGCCGTTACTTGTTTCTTGTTCCTCGAAAAATAAAGGCGATAGCTATAACGAAGCCTGGGTCAAGGACACTAACGGTTTTGACATTCTGATGGGGCAGTTTGCCCATAACATCGAAAACATCTGGGGATTTAACGAGGTTCTGATTGCCGGGCCAAAGGATTACGTTAAGTATACCGACGCCTACCAGACCCGTAGCCACATCAACTTTGATGACGGCACCATCACCATCGAGACCATCGCCGGCACCGATCCCGCCGCGCTCCTGCGCCAGGCTATCGTTAAGACCTTGCTGATGGGCGACGATCCGGGCTCTATCGATCTCTATTCCGACGCCGACGACATCACCATCTCCAAAGAGCCGTTCCTCTATGGCCAGGTCGTGGACCAGACCGGTCAGCCGATCCGCTGGGAAGGCCGCGCCAATAACTTTGCCGATTATCTGCTGCAAACGCGCCTGAAGAGCCGGGCCAACGGCCTGAAGATTATCTATAGCGTCACTATTAGCCTGGTGCCGAACCACCTTGATAAACGTGCGCATAAATATCTGGGCATGGTGCGCCAGGCATCGCGCAAATATGGCGTGGAAGAGTCGCTGATCCTGGCAATTATGCAGACTGAGTCCTCCTTTAACCCCTACGCGGTGAGCCGTTCCGATGCGCTGGGGCTGATGCAGGTTGTGCAGCACAGCGCCGGGAAAGATGTCTTCCGCGCGCAGGGGCGTTCCGGCATGCCGAGCCGCAGCTACCTGTTCGATCCCGCCAGCAACATCGACACCGGCACCGCCTATCTGGCGATGCTGAACAACGTCTATCTGGGCGGGATTGATAACCCGACCTCCCGGCGTTATGCGGTGATTACCGCCTATAACGGCGGCGCGGGCAGCGTACTGCGGGTCTTCTCTAACGATAAGATACAGGCGGCCAGCATTATCAACAGCATGGCGCCAGGGGATGTCTATCAGACTCTGACCACCCGCCACCCCTCCGCGGAATCCCGCCGTTATCTCTATAAGGTGAATACGGCGCAGAAAGGGTATCGCCGCCGGTAGTGCATTCTTCGCCCCTCACCCTAACCCTC